>SFBL01000060.1 GCA_007095785.1 Microcystis aeruginosa Ma_SC_T_19800800_S464 | reverse complement strand
AGAATTTATTCTCAATTTTTATAATTGAGATAGTTTGTGCCGCTTAAATAAAGAGGTTTTGATAACCAAATTAAAGCAGCTCTAAAGAGTTTTGAGTTAAAAGTTAAACTTCAAGTTTTCATTCAGGACGAATGTACTGATTAACTAATTTTTTGGGGAAAATTAGTTAGCCCATCATTATAACATATAATTAATTTGCAAGAGTACGCATTTAAAGCACTTATTCTTAAGATTAGCCGAATCTCCCCCAATCCCTTTACTGTTGCCTCTTGCCTCTTGCCTCTTGCCTCGTCTCAACAAGCAATTTAAATGCTTAACAGCTTATTATATCCTATTATTGTGATTTAATTAAATTATGGAGATGTCTATTCTGTCGTTAGGGATCGATGCCTGAAAGCCTCATTCTCTCGTTCCCTCTGACCCTTTTCAAACATCCTCTCAAAAAAAGGGTAACTACCGAGGCTGAAGGGGTGACAAAGTGAGACAATAGACTTCAACCTCGTTGTCACCCCTTCGGCTAGTTTAGTTATTCGGGTGACGAAACCCCATCTGGTTTATAGCGTTTCCTGTTCGCAAGAGGTACATTATCGATGTTGAAAAGCTTAATCAGCAAAGGTTTAACTGTGCCACACAGGTGTGAGAAATGCTATATCAAAAATTCGAGCTAAAAAATCCTCTCCTGGTCGGCAAAAAAGCAGAAAGTGAATATATTTTACTGTTCAGGGATAAAGAACAGCAAATAGAAGTTAAAATTAATCTCAGTCCTGAAAATTATCGGCAATTTCTAGAAACCATGACTGAGGATCAATAAATAATGTGGCAGGGAAACCTAGAACTAATTTACACGCAAAAAAATCTCGCAACCCAGATTAATCACGTCTATGCTACCGCCCCTTTAAAAGTACAAAGACCTTTTTATCCCGAAGGAAAAAACCTTTGTCATACGGTGATTTTACACACGGCTGGGGGAATAGTTGGGGGTGATGTTCTTCAACAAAAAATTCATCTTCAAGCCGCTACTAATGCCCTGATTACCACTGCTTCTGCTGGAAAAGTTTACCAGAGTAATGGTCAGATGTCCCAGCAATTAATCGAGATTAAAATTGATGACAATGCCAGTTTAGAATGGCTACCTCAAGAAACGATTATCTTTAATGGTGCAGCATTTCGCCAACATTTACGAGTGGATTTAGGGGAAAATAGCAGTTGGTTAGGATGGGAAATTACCCGTTTTGGTCGCAGTGCGCGAGGAGAGAAATTTTTAGCGGGAGAATGGCATTCTAATTGGGAAATTTGGCGATCAGGACAACCTTTATGGCTCGATCGATCCTGCCTGTTAGGTGGTAAAATGATCGAGGGATTTTCCGGTTTAAATGATAGTGCCATGATCGGTACTTTAGTTTATATCGGTCAACCGGTGGGCAGAAATTTGATTGAGAAAGTGAGAGATTTTTCCCTAGAAGGAGAGATGGGAGTTACTAACACTTTAGGAGATGGTCTTTTGTGTCGTTATCGGGGTAATTCTAGCGGTGAAGTGCGACAATGGTTTCAGCAGGTTTGGCAAATTTTAAGGCGAGAAATGAGCGATCAAGAGGCAATTATTCCGCGAGTTTGGTTATCTTGGTAAAGGCGGTCAATTTCACTTTTCTCAAGTCACTTGAATGCCTGTATCGGTGATCGGAGCTATCCAAAATTGTAGATCGGGAGCGACGAGAATTTCCCGGGCCTTTTTAACGATGGTTTCCGCCACTTCCTGAGATGAACAGAGAGTAAAAACCGTCGGGCCAGAGCCTGACATCATCGTTCCCAAGCCGCCTAAATCGTCTAGAACCTGTCTTAACTCGGCTACGAGGGGAAATTCGGGTAAAACCACCTTTTCGAGGTCATTATGGATAAATTTGCCGATAGCGGCCGGTTTTTTCTGGGCGATCGCTTGTACCAAAGCCCCGGAACTCACCTGCTGACGACGGTGATGAAATTCCTCTGGAGAAGACAGATAGGTATCCTGAAATTTTTGCCGATAGCTTTGGTAGGCCCAGGGTGTAGAAACGGATAAATGGTCGTATTTGGCTAAAATCACCCATAATCCAGTCAGAGGAGCGATAGGATCGAGAATTTCTCCCCTTCCCGTACAGATAACCGTTCCTCCTGTCACACAAAAGGAAGTATCGGAGCCCAATCTTGCCGCTAAAGTTTCTAATTCCGGACGGGTTAAGCCTAATTCCCAGATTAAATCGATACCGACTAACACCGCCGCCGCGTTGGTGGACCCCCCCGCTAAACCGGCAGCCACGGGAATATATTTGTCGATGCTGATATCAATGCCGCCGTAATTGGCAAAGAGCCGGGGGAATTCCCTCGCCATCAAAGTGGCGGCGCGATGGGCGAGATTACTGCTATCTTGGGGGACGAGGGGATGATGGCAAAAGAGACGGAATTCCTGCAATCCGTTCGGCCGGAGAGTGATGCGATCGCATAATCCCACCGTCTGCATCACCATCACTAACTCGTGGAAACCATCGGGGCGATCGCCAACTATTTCTAGATATAAATTAATTTTAGCGGGGGCTAGAAGGGTATAACTGTGCATTTGTCAAGGAAAAAAATCTAAAATTTTGGCAATTGACCTAATTTTTCCGCCAAGTCAATCCATTGCGATAAACTGAGATCTTCGGCGCGAGCCTGGGGATTAATTTCTAATTGTGTCAGGATTTGGCTTAATCGATCGCTATCTAGACAATTTTTTAGATTATTGCGTAACATTTTGCGCCGGTTGGCAAAACCCCAGCTAATTAAAGTGGACAAAAAGGCAGCATTACTGACATTATTCGGCAAAACACGGGGTAAAAGCCTAATTACCGCCGAATCCACCTGGGGAGGTGGGGAAAAGGCCCGCCGGGGTACATCACAAATCCATTGACAATCGGCAAGGTATTGAATGCGGACGCTCAAAGCGCTGTAAGCTTTGGTGGAGGGGACAGCGACTAATCTTTCGGCGACTTCTTTCTGGACTAAGAGGGTAATACTCTGGTAAGGGGGGGTGAAGGGATGGGCGATCGAACCGAGGAGCTTTTCGAGGATCGGACCGGTGATATTATAGGGAATATTAGCCACTACTTTATTAACTGGCGGCAGTTGCTCGGGTTTAAGGGTAAGAAAGTCGCCTGGTATGAGATGAAAGTTATCTTGTTGGCCAAATTTTTTATTTAAAATTGTCCATAGATCTCGATCGATTTCTACAGCGACCACTAATTGAGCGCCATCGAGAAGACGACGGGTTAAAATGCCTGTACCCGGTCCGATTTCTAATACCCGATCTTCTGATTGTAAATTAGCAGCGCCGATGATGCGATCGAGTATCGATTCATCTTTTAACCAATGTTGTCCAAAACGTTTACGGGGTTGAATTTTCATCCCTTTATTTTAAAGTCAGAGGGTTGTCCTCGACAATAACACCCCTGAAAATATGGGCAATGCGATCGATAACCGCATCAATTATCATAGAGCCTAGACAAAGATAGCAAAAAAATTAGAAACAATGTCAGATTTGAACGATGTTTTCGCAATTGTAGCAGGAGCGGTTCCGGGGGCGTTATCTCGTTATCACATTACCGAATGGACAAAAGCAAAATTCGGCTTGCGCTTTCCCTATGGAACCTTTATTATTAATTTAACTGGCTGTCTAGCTATCGGCTTTTTTGTGGCTATTTTACCCAAGTTTACCTTTTATTCCCACGAACTAGATTTAATGGTTAGAACGGGATTTTTAGGAGCTTATACCACCTTTTCTACCTATAGTTTAGATATCCTGATCCTCTGGCGCAATCAGCAAAATTTTCTCAGTCTTATTTTTGCAGTTTCTAGTATAATTTTCGGATTGATTGCCGTGAGAATCGGGGCAGCTATTGCCCAAGTTTTTCCAGTTGAATTCTCCAATTTATTGACTATTTAAGGGCAGGACAGACAGCATGAATTTTTTCAGGGGACGTTATGGTTTATTCGTGGCGATTGGGGCTATTTTTGGAGCTTTGAGTCGTTTTTATATCGCAGAATTAATTCAATATCTTTTCAGTCAAGAATGGGTATTTTTAGCTACATTTTTTGTCAATGTTTCCGGCTGTTTAACTATTGCCTATATCTTTACTATGGTTAGGGAAAATATTCGCATAATTGCCCCAGAATTAGGATTGATGATTGCCACGGGTTTTTGTGGTTCCTATACAACTTTTTCCACCTATAGTTTGGAGGTCAACAAGTTTTTAGAGCAGGGAAACGTGACTTTCGGTTTAATTTACTGGTTGGGCAGTGTTCTTGGGGGGATGATGGCGCTTAAAATTGGAGTTATTTTAGCAAGAACAGGTTTTCCTAGATGAATTATTAAGGGCGCAAAAATAGATAAATATCTAAGCACAATTGAGAGCATCTTTTTCCTTTCCTACTCAGTCTTAATAGGTAATGTCTCCATTGGTTTGAAACCAATCGATGGCATCGGCTAAAGCTTGTCTAATCGGCGATTGGGGTAAGCCTAGTTCTTGCACTGCCTTCGAGGAATCGTAGTACATGGACTGTTTTGACATTTTCACGCCATCAAGGGGTATAGAGGGCGATTTTCCGAGGACAGGAAGAACTTTTTCATCTAACCAAGCTATTAGTAAAGGAATCCAAAAAGGTAAAACAATTTTCGGGGCATTTATGCTGGTAATTTCAGCTAATTCTGTCAACAAAGTTTTTAAAGAAGTGTTTTGATGACCTAAAATATATCTTTCGCCAGTTCTGCCCTTTTCTAAAGCTAATAAATGTCCCCAGGCCACATCGCGCACATCAATTAGATTTAATCCCGTATTCACATAAGCGGGCATTTTTCGCCGCAAAAAACGGAGAATAATGTCGCTGGTGGGTGTAGGCTTGATATCAAATGCTCCTATGGGCGTACTAGGATTAACTATAACGATATCCTGTCCTCTTTGTACTGCTTTGAATGCTTCCTGTTCTGCCCAATACTTCGATTTTTTATAATAACCCACTAATTGATGGGCGGGACTTTGATAAGTTTCATCGACACTTTCACCCTTTTTACCCACTCCAATGGCGGCCACGGAACTGGTATAAACTATTCTGGCAATTCCCGCTAAATGCGCCGATTCTAGAACATTTCTTGTGCCTAAAACATTGTTTTGGTAGAGTTGATGTCTATCCTTTTGCCAGAGAGAATAGTGCGCCGCTACATGAAAGAGAACTTCGCATCCGACCATTAATTTAAATAAGTTCTCATCATTTAAATTACCCCGGACAATTTCCACATCTAAACCCCACAAATTTCTGAGATTACTGTGGGGACGGACGAGGACGCGGACTTGGTAGCCTTCAACTAAAAGCAATCGCACTAAATTCGCCCCGATAAAACCCGTTCCACCCGTCACAAAAGCACGCATTGCTCAAACTTTCTCCTATTTTCGCTTCCTATCGTTAACTGAAATTTAATCACCTTAACCTTATTATTACTATACCTTAATCTTAGTCAAGATTTAAGCTTTTCTTGATAAAATTTGAGGACAGATTATTTTAGACTAAGAGCAGTCAATCTTCAGTAAAAATACCCCTATGAATCCATCTCCAGAGTCAACTTTTGTTTGTCCGATTATCATCGAAGACGACAGAACAGGATTAGACACAGAAACTATCCGACGGGCTTTAAGGGATAATTTACTCTATATTCAAGGTAAATTACCGGAATTAGCCAGCAAAAACGATCTTTACATGGCCTTAGCTTATACCATCCGCGATCGTTTGTTGCAGCGTTGGTTAACCACCCAACAAACCTATCTAAAAAAAGATGTCAGAACCGTTTGTTATCTCTCGGCCGAATTTTTAGTCGGTCCCCATTTGGCTAATAATTTAATTAATCTCGGTATCTACGAACAGGTGGAGAAAGCTGTCAGCGAATCGGGATTAAAACTAGAAGAATTAATTGCCCAAGAAGAAGAACCGGGGTTAGGAAATGGTGGTTTAGGTCGTTTAGCTGCCTGTTATCTTGATTCCCTTTCTACCCTAGAAATTCCGGCTATTGGTTACGGTATTCGCTACGAATTTGGTATCTTTGATCAAGAAATTCACGACGGTTGGCAGGTAGAAATAACCGATAAGTGGTTACAGTATGGAAATCCCTGGGAAATTGCCCGACCAGAAGCGGGAGTAGAGGTAAAATTTGGCGGTTATACCGAATCCTATACCGACGAAAATCGTAATTATCGCAGTCGTTGGATTCCCGATTATGTAGTCAAAGGAATTCCCTACGATACCCCAATTCTCGGCTATCGAGTTAACACCGCTAATACCATGCGTCTATGGAAATCAGAAGCTTGTGAATCTTTTGATTTTGGACGCTTTAATCGCGGCGATTATTACGGTGCGGTGGATAATAAAGTTCACTCGGAAAATATCAGTAAAGTTCTCTATCCTAACGATGAACCAATTCAAGGCAAAGAACTACGTTTAGAACAGCAATATTTCTTTGTTTCCTGTTCCCTACAGGATCTGATTCGTATTCACTTACAGGAGAACCCCAGTCTCGATAATTTTCATCAAAAATGGTCGGTACAATTGAATGACACTCACCCTTCCGTCGGGGTAGCTGAGTTAATGCGCTTGTTAATTGATGTGCATCATTTCGATTGGGATAAAGCTTGGTTTATTACTCAAAATACCTTCGCTTACACCAATCATACTCTTTTGCCAGAAGCTTTAGAAAAATGGCCTTTGAGTATTTTTGGTCGTCTTTTACCCCGATTAATGGAAATTATCTACGAAATTAACTATCGTTTCTTGGATAAAGTTCGCATTATTTATCCCCATGATGACGGCAAAATATCCCGTTTATCTATAATCGATGAAAGCGGCGAAAAATACGTCCGTATGGCTCACCTCGCCTGTGTGGGTTCCCAAGCAATTAATGGGGTGGCAGCCCTCCATACAGAATTACTGAAAAAAGATGTTCTGCGGGATTTCTATGAACTCTTTCCCGAAAAGTTTAGCAACAAAACCAATGGAGTTACTCCCCGGCGCTGGATAGTTTCTAGTAATCCCCGCTTGACTGTTGCGATTACAGAAAAAATCGGCGAAAATTGGATTAAGCATCTAGAGGATTTACGCGGGTTAGAAAACTATGTGGATGATGGAGGATTTCGGGACTCTTGGCGACGAATTAAATACGATATTAAGGCAGATTTAGCCAATTATATCGATAAAAAAGTCGGCATTAAAGTTGATCCTAGTACCCTCTTTGATGTGCAGGTAAAACGCATTCACGAATATAAACGGCAACATCTCAGCGTTTTACATATCGTCACTCTCTATCATCGCCTCAAAAATAATCCCAATCTCGATATTACCCCCCGTACTTTTATTTTTGGTGGTAAGGCAGCCCCGGGTTATTTTATGGCGAAATTAATCATTAAATTGATTAATTCTGTGGCGGAAGTGATCGATAATGATCCGACGATTGCAGGACGCTTAAAAGTGGTTTTCCTGCCCGATTATAATGTCACCTTCGGTCAACGGGTTTATCCAGCTGCCGACTTGTCTGAACAAATTTCCACGGCCGGGAAAGAAGCTTCGGGAACTGGTAATATGAAATTCTCCATGAATGGTGCCTTAACTATCGGCACTCTCGATGGGGCAAATATCGAAATTCGTGAAGAGGTGGGGGCAGAAAATTTCTTTCTTTTTGGCTTGACAACCGAGGAGGTTTATGCTAAGAAAGCCCAGGGTTATAATCCCCAAGAATACTATTACCATAACGAAGAATTGCGGGCAGTATTAGACCTCATTGGTTCGGGATTTTTTAGCCGGGGTGATAGTAGTTTATTCCGCCCACTTGTGGATAATCTTATCTACAATGATCCCTATATGTTACTGGCCGATTATCAGTCCTATATCGATTGTCAGGAAGGAGTCGGTCGTGCCTATCAAGATCAAGAACATTGGAGTCGTTTAGCGATTCTTAATGTGGCCCGCATGGGGAAATTCTCTAGCGATCGATCGATTCGGGAATATTGCGAGGAAATCTGGCGGGTACAACCGGTAAAGATTGAATTACCCGATTATATTCAAGCTAATGCCGGTTTATCGGTAAATTAGAACAAATCTAGGCAGTAGGATCCTGTTTATTTATCCTACTGCCCACAGGATAACTATCCTTGGGTGACTCTAACCTAAATTTCTACGGGATTGACGGGGCTCGAACCCGCAACTTCCGCCGTGACAGGGCGGTGCTCTAACCAATTGAACTACAATCCCATTTTTGCGACAATTCCAATTGTAACTTCATCATCAGGGTTATGTCAAGCACCTCTGGGAAAATTTTTTTGAGGGAGTGGGGAAGTGGGAAACAATTCATAACTGGGTTTTTACAGTTGGATTGCTATCAATCCTGAATTAAAGCCAAAAAATCCCCAATTAGAGACCGGACCCTCTTTAGAATGGGATTGTAATTAAGCTTGTTGGGAGCCTGAGCTATGACTAACCTGAATTCGATCGAACAGCTATCGCAGGAATTACTCGATCTAGACCAAGTAGATGCCGATACCGGGGCAGATTTGCGGCAAAAAGCCCAAGAAATCCTCGCTGAAACCAGTATTGACCTGCCGATTCGAGAAGTGATCGCCGATAGTCTCAGTCAAGGCAATCAACTACTTACCCTCAAAACCGTCGGCAAGGAAGAAAGTTACTAGCACATTTGGGGTCAAAAGTCAAGATGAAAGAAAAAATTTTTTTTGTCTGGCTGGGGCGATTTTTGGCCTCTTTTGGGCTGTTATCGGGGATAAGTGGCTGTAATTCTCCTCTTTTGATCACTCCTCAAGTTCCCGTCGGTGGTTTAAATAGTTTTGCTCCCGATCAATTCCCCAGTTATAGTGCTGATGGTCGCTATTTAGCCTTCGCTTCCGATCGCTCTGGTCGTCGTAGTATATATTTATTCGATCTGCAAGAAAAGCGCCTAGTTAATCTTCCTAACCTAAATCGTGGCGATTCTAGCCAAGATCAGCCATCTTTAAATGCTGACGGTCGTTTAATTGCCTATATCTCCAGCGAACGCGGTAAAAGTGATGTCATGGTTTATGATCGTTCCCGATCCCGTACAATCCTGTTAACCGCTAACCTGCGGGGAAGCGTCCGCAATCCCACCATTAGCGGTGATGGTCGCCAAATTGCCTTTGAAACCAACCAAGACGGTCAATGGAATATTGCGATCGTTAACGGCCAATTTTAAACTTGTTCTACTCGGTCTTAATCGTTAAAACCTGCGGAGGAGTCGCATCTGGTGGATATAAAAAATTTACCTGTACTACACGCCAATCCCCCGGAGGAATAGTCAGAGTCACTAAAGATTGCCCCTCTTGTCCGCGTCTTTGGACGAGATGGAAAAATCTGCTTTGTGCTTGTCCTTGGTCATCGCTATAATTGACGGCTACCGTTCCCCGAAAAAACACTTGTGGAGCAGCCGGATCGAGAAAACGTAAACCCTGCCCAATAATATTCTCTTTAATCGGTGTTTCTAGCGCAATAGTCACCGTTTTCGCCTCATTACTTCGATTAAATAGAGGTAAACTTAACCTATATTCCACACCGTAATTACCGTGAGCTTGATAGGCCGTATCGGGATAGCGAACTAACATACTAGCACTTTGATTTTGTTCCGTTCCCAATTTTCCCCCGGGTAGGGTGCTAATCCCATAGGCGATAGATTGACCAGAATCAGGAATATTTAACCATAAAGAAGCTCGATCGACCAATCGGGCAGGCCAGGCTGAACCTTGGGACACCCCCGCTACCCGTCCATAAATTATCTGTCCTTGACTATGGGGAGGAGTGGGCGCTCGATCGCGCGGAGTCAATAAATCGCCTTTTTCCAGCAAATTTTGCCACTCTGTCAGATTTGGGGGCCTTTCCTGCCCATTTTCGTCTAGGGGTGCATAAAGAGCTAAACTAGCAGCGTAGAGAAGACCGTCACTTTCCAGACGGAGATAAGTGGATCTACCGTTTAAAGGGGGAGTCAAATCGCGCACGGGAATCGCCGCATTTAAGACCATAAAACTCTCACCCGCCGGAATAATAATCCTATCGGGAAAAATATCCTGACGCTGCCCGATTAAAATATCCCCCATAACCCGACTTCCCGGCCCGGCAAAAACCGTCCCCTGATTATTTTCCACTTGTGCGGGTAAATCGATAAAAGCTGCATCGGGTTGACTCAGATAACTGGCCCCCTGCAGAATTTTAACAGTCACGGGATTAGAACTGGGATTGTGGAGTAATATACCCAGATAAAGGGTGCGTAAATCATCGGGAAAATTCCCCCTCGCTACATGGTGAGCAAAGATATCAAAGCGTCCCTGAAAAGCATAATTTAAATGGGCCGAGGGAAAACTTTTCTCTTGGGGGGGAAAAGTCGAAAGCAAAATCCCTTCTCCTAGCAATAATTCGGGACTATTGCTGTTAAAAACGGGAATTTGATCTAGTTGATTCGGTAAAGGACGCACCTGCGCCGGTCGAATTATTTCTACACTAGGGGGAGTTTGGGCAATGGTTAGCAAAACAGGCAAGATCACACAAATTACCATCTCAAGATAATTAATTTTTGATCATAGCATTACTGGCTCGCTCAAGAATCGCTATTCAGCCCTCAGCTACGATAGGACGAAGGCAGTTCGCCCCTACAATAATATTATTTACCCAATGGTAGGGGCGCATCGCCTGCGACCAAAATGTCCTATAGATATTTATACAAAAGTGCATTTTCAGGGACTTTTCCTAGACAAAGGAAGTTAAAAATGGTAAAACAATACCGAGAAGTCAGAGGTGAGTCAGTGAAAACGCGCTCTAAGCAACCACAGAGAAAAGAGGGGAATCCCGAATTACGCCCTCAATGTCAGTGGCCAGCCTTGGCAATTCCTCAAATGCTAGAAGAATTAATTCAATACTTAACACCTACTTTATTTACTCCGTTAAAATATCTCTGGGGAAATCATGAGAAATTAATGAGAGATAGGATTTTAAATCTACTGGTAATGGTAGCTCAGGAGCGGAGCTTACTGCTATAATTACTTACGGACAAAGATAATAAATAAAATTTATGGGCGACTTTTTTGATAACGTGAGCCGTTACCCCCGCTATCTGATTAGCTTTAGTTTAGGGATTTTCTTCGCCTTTTTCGGCTGGTTAGCCCCTTTATTAAAAAATCCCCTCACAGCGATCGCACTTGTGGGTTTTCTGGGGGGAACTTTCGCCTTTCTTTATTTCACCCTCAAAGCCATGCTCGGATTAGCTTGATACAATGGTAAGGGTTTCGCTGTTTTTAGGGGACAAAAATTATGGCTAACGACCGTCGAGTATCTCGCGTGTCCTCGCTAATTAAGCGCGAGGTCAGCCAAATGTTATTAATGGAAATTAAAGATGATCGCGTCGGTGCTGGTATGGTTAGCGTTACCGATGTGGATCTCTCCCACGACCTGCAACACGCTAGAATTTTTGTGTCTATCTACGGCAACAAAGATGCAAAGGCCGAAACTATGGCCGGTTTAAAAGCTGCTGCGGGATTCGTCCGGCGTGAACTCGGTCAACGCATCCGTCTCAGACGTACCCCCGAAGTGGTCTTCCTAGAAGATTCTTCCCTTGAACGCGGCGATCGAATGTTACACCTTCTTGATCATATTAAAAGCGATCGACCCCCAGAAGATGACGATTCCGAAGAAGAATAAAACTATTAGCCGTCTTTTTTCTCCCTGTCTCCTGTCTCGGAGTCTCCTGACTTGAAAGAGGGTGTAGGGTGTGGGGTGTGGGGTGATGGGGAAGTGGGGGAATTATGAATTATGAATTATGAATTGGGGTATGGGGAGAACAAATAAAAATAATCTCCTGATAACTGATAACTGATAACTGATAACTGATAACTGATAACTGATAACTGATAACTGATAACTGATAACTGATAACTGAATAGTGAGCGATCGCATTTTATCCCTAAAAGAACGTATTGGTCAGATGATAGTAGTCCGCGCTTCCGGCTATCTCTTTGACCAACAAATCCGCTATCCTGTTTGGGAACCTGTCAACGCGACCCTAAAACATTGGTTAGAAACCCTCCACCTCGGTGGGGTGATTCTCTTAGGAGGCAGCGCGGCCGAAATCGCTTTCCGCACTCAACAATTACAAAGTTGGTCCGGGGATAATCCTCTCCTCATTGCCGCCGATATCGAGGAGGGAGTCGGCCAAAGGTTTTCCGGGGCCACTTGGTTTCCCCCCCCGATGGCTTTAGGAAAAATAGCTGAAAAAAGCTTGACAAAAGCCACAGAATATGCTAGGGAAATGGGAGCAATTACGGCGAAGGAAGCACTAGCGATCGGGATTAACTGGATTTTAGCCCCAATTGTCGATGTGAACAATAATCCCGACAATCCGGTTATCAATATTCGTTCTTTTGCTGAAACTCCCGAAATCGTCGCTAATCTAGCTCAAGCTTTTATTTTAGGGGCGGATTCCTATCCAGTTTTGACCACGGCCAAACATTTTCCTGGCCACGGTGACACCAGCAATGACTCCCATCTCGATCTTCCCATCATCAACCACGATCATCATCGCCTAGAAGCGATCGAATTGCCGCCCTTTCAAGCGGCGATCAAGTCAGGGGTTGATAGTATTATGTCAGGCCATCTGTTAATTCCCGCTTGGGATGCCGAATTTCCCGCCACTCTTTCCTCGAAAATTCTCGGGGAAAAACTGCGCCAAAATCTCGGTTTTCAGGGTTTAATCGTCACTGATGCCCTGATTATGGGAGGAGTGACTAAAATTGCCAGTGCTGCCGCCATAGCAGTGAAGGCGGTACAGGCGGGGGCCGATATACTATTAATGCCTCCCGATCCGATCGAAGCGATCGAAGCGGTGTATAGTGCCGTGCAAGGGGGTACAATTAGCGAAGCCAGAATTAATGATTCTTGGCAACGTATTCAACGAGCAAAAGAGAAATTAGGGCAAAGACAGCCATCCTTAGAATCCTTAAGCAGTTTAGCGGCACCGGAAGCTTTAGAGATTGTCAGCGATATTTTAAAAGATTCCCAAACAGTTAGCTCTAATTTACCGATTCAAGCCACTCAAGGCCGTAATTTAATCATTATCGATGATTTACTCCACTGTGACTTTCTCGATCGCTCTTGTCCGGCGGTGACAATTCCCCGACAATGGGGTTATCAAACCCAAATTATCGACCGTAGCACCTTTAATCAATCCCTCGTCTCCCCAGAAACGACTCTCCTACAAGTATTCATCCGTGGCAATCCTTTTCGGGGTAGTGCCGGATTAGGGGAGGAAACGAAAGCTATCTATCAAGCTTTGCTGAAAACCGGACAGATTCAAGCATTGATTATTTATGGTAGTCCCTACGTTTTCCAGTGGTTTCGTCAACAAAGCGGAGAAATTCCCTATCTTTTCAGCTATGGACAACAACCAAGCGCCCAAAAAATCGCCCTAGAAACTGTTTTTGATTGGCCTACTAGCGGCGAAAATCAGACCGATACTTTCATTTAAGGGCAAAAATCGTCTAGTAACCATTGGGCAATGCGATCGGAGGCACCGGCCGATCCCATTCTCTGACGACCATTAAAGGCGATTTCTTGCCACTGTGGGGGATTTTGTAATAAATATTCTAACTTGTCTGCCACTGACTCGGCACTATCGCCCAAGAGAATTGAACAGCCTAATAAACGCTGTTGCAGTTTGGCAAAATGGGGAGTAAATTGTGGTCCAGATCCCGCAATTGTGATCGCCGGTTTACCCAAACCGACGAACTGTTCCGTGGCAGTTCCTGCCATGGCGATCGCTAGATGGCAGCGGCCTAAATATTCGGCGTAATCCCTTTGAGAAATAGTTATAAATACCTCTTGACAAATAAACTTATTTGTGCTATGTTCTCGCCAACCCCGGGAAATTAAAGCAGCCGTAAAAGATTCTAGGGGGAGAGAAGGAGCGATCGCCGCCAAAAATTCCAGCTGATAATCGGGAAAACGTCCGATAATGGCGGCCACAGCCTCGATAATTTTCTGCCAATTGTGGAGAGATTCGGGAAAGCGCGAACCGGGTAGCAGCAGAATATTTAGGCAATCTTGGGGAAAATCGCCCGTTATCGAGGGTAAAAGGTCATCCATCATCGGATTACCCCCATCGACAACGGGAATTGACCACTGTTGTAAAATTTTGCTAGTTAAACTATCCCGGGGAAAAACCCCCCGACAGCGAGGATGAGCCATTAACCAGCGTTCCCAAGGATAATAATAGGAACCCCAGAGGCGATCGATCATCGAGCTACTATCTAACCATCCCTGCTCATCCCGGAGATAGTATTCCGATTTAGCCGTTCCCACAAAAGTATAATCCCTCTCGCTCAACCAAGCAAGGGCAAGGGGTAAGATATCTCCCACCGCGACAATTTTTCCCCCTTCTTGGCCCCAATTTCTGACCAGACGGTATTGACGGGAGGTTAATCCTAACAATCCCTCCCGTAGATCTCGCCATAATTGTTTCGCATCCCTGGTGATAAAACCCCCAGAGGGCATTTTTTGACCTCGATCGAGAAGAGAAATCCCCAGACGAGTATAAGCATAACCGTTACCCACTAGGGGTAAAGCAGTAATACCAGGACAGTGGGGAGATGATTGCAGTCTTTTAATAATCCGGATCGCGATCTCGTCTTCACCGTGGCCATTACTCAAAAATAATAATTTCACTTTTTTTCTTAACTTCTAGCTTAAAGTCCTAAACTTCGGTTGTTTTATTCCCCTCGACCCTAGACAATGCTGATGGTTAGGGAACAATCAATTTTATAAAAGCAGTTAACCAACTCCCATTTAGTCTAATCTACCAGAAGGTTTCGCCGATCGCCTATCTCTGCTCTGATAGCGACCATTTGACCAAAGGTTAAGACTAAGAGATAAGAGATTAGTTTAACTGCTTCTATTTTTCTCGATCAAAAAGACCAAATTTCGCCCCCCAGAGCCAAGGGTGTCAGAAAGCTGCTCTGATCGCTATATTAAAATCAGTGATTAATTGGCATCCTAGCGGAAACAAATGATTATCGACTTACCTGATCGAGAAGCTACTGTCAATTTAGGCGAAAAACTGGGGCAAACCTTGGACTCTGGCAGTGTAATTTTATTAAAAGGCGATTTGGGAGCGGGAAAAACCACCTTAGTACAGGGAATTGGCTTAGGATTGGGTATTCAAGAGCCTATAGCTAGTCCTACCTTCACCCTCGTTAACGAATATAACGAAGGCCGCCTTCCTTTGTATCATTTGGATTTGTATCGTTTGCAGGGTCAAGATATCGAGGCGCTGTACCTAGAAAATTATTGGCAGGGAATCGAGGTAGATTTAGGGATAGTGGCGATCGAATGGTCAGAACGTTTAACTTTTTTGCCAGACAATTATCTAGAGATTACTTTACTCGATCGAGGCGAGCAAGGACGACGAGCGCTGCTCAATTTTGTCGGTGGGGACGAAAAAAATAGCGACCCCACAGGAATCGCTATCAGCACTTGACTTTTGAAGCAATCAAACTTTAGCGGTAACTTTCCACTTATTCTCTAATTCGTCTTTCTTCTAAAGTTTCTTCAAAGAAACTATTGTAGAGGAAACCCGCAGCCACGGCCCCAACAATAGGAGCAATCCAGAATAACCATAATTGACCAACGAGAGCCATATTACCGCATAAAAGAGCAACACCGGTACTACGAGCGGGGTTAACGGAGGTATTGGTCACGGGAATGCTAATTAAGTGAATTAAGGTCAATCCTAAACCAATAGCGATGGGAGCAAAACCGGCCGGAGCGCGTCGATCGGTAGAGCCTAAAATGATGATTAAGAACATGAAGGTCAAGACCACTTCCGTGACCAAAGCGGCGAATAAACTGTAACCACCGGGAGAATGTTCTCCGTAACCATTGGTGGCCAGAGGGTTACTGCCTCCCAGAGCGAAACTGGGTTGACCACTGGCAATAATGTAGATAATTACCGCCGCTAAAATCGCCCCTAAAACTTGAGCGATGATGTAGGGAAGTAGTTCCGAACCGGGGAAGCGTTTACCTGCCCAGAGACCGAAGGAAACGGCGGGATTAAAATGTCCCCCCGAAATATGCCCTAAAGCGTAGGCAAGAGTGAGGACGGTTAAACCGAAGGCAAGGGACACACCCACAAAAGAAATCCCCAGATGGATATTAAAATCAGCACCATCTACGACACTCTTGGCTTTACCCACAAATACTGCCGCTAAAACGGCACTACCGCAACCACCGAGAACCAGCCAAAAGGTCCCGATGAACTCTGCTAGATACTTTTTCATCTCTATATCAAGGTTGAATGATTTTGCTTTTAGGTTATCTCCCATCAGACCGGATTAAACTGTTATAAGATATTAAAAAATAGTTATTTTTTACCTTCAATTTGCCGTTCTCATGGGGAAACTATAGCGGTGTGCAGTCGTATGAGGTACAGTGTCACGAGCTATAAACCATGCTAGGCAAAGCTTGGTCTGTATCTCACTCAAGCGCTTACCGCTATATCAGCTTTTTAGGGATATAATAGTAAAAAAATCGGGAATTTCTGATAATTTCACAATTTCTTTAGATTTACTTCTATCTTGATGTCTGATGGATTTTGGCAGTGTCTGACCCTTTCCGCCGAGTGCTAATTGTGAGATGATCGATGCAGGAAGAAAAAGCGATATTTAATATCAACAATACTTTTTATCGACCGGAGAGTAAAATCGTCCGAGATTTAGGAGTTTTAGCGGCGGCAATTGCCCAAAAAGAGCGGGGAAGTTTGCGCGTTTTAGAGGTAATGAGCGGCTCTGGTGTGCGAGCGCTCAGGTATTGGTTAGAAAGTGGTGCGGATTGGCTGTGGGTTAATGATGGTAATCCAGAAATTCAGCCAACTTTAGCCGCTAATTTAGAGAGTTTATTACAACAGAAACAAGGGAAAATAACCTATAAATCTGCTCAAGAAGTTCTCCTAGAATGTTATCTTAAAAAAGACCATTACGATCTAGTTGATATTGATGCTTTTGGTTCCCCTGCATCTCTGTTTAGTGCTATTCCTTTAGCCACTAAAATCGGTGGTTTAATTTATCTAACTAATACCGATGGACGGACGCTGACGGGTCATAATCTAGAAAATAGTTTAGCTGATTATGGAGCATATGCTCGCAATCATCCGGCTGCCCACGAACAGGGATTAAGATTAATTATCGCCAGTTTGCAATTAGAGTCGGCCCGATTAGGTTTAGGAATTACGCCGGTTTTTTCCTTCTTTTTTGGTCAAAGTTATCGGGTGATGGTGCGGTTAACGGCTAATAGACAATTAAATAGTCATAACTACGGTTTTCTCGGTTATTGTCATAGCTGCGGGGAATATCAATCAGTGCCTTGGCCGAAGTTAGGCAAGATAGTTTGTTCTGGGGACGGGCAACCTTTAACTTTAACCGGACCCTTGTGGTTAGGCAGTTTACACGATCGCTTGTATCTAGAAAAAATGGCAGATTTAGCCGATCAATGGCAGTGGAAAAAGGTAGTTAAATTGTTAGAAATAATGAGGGAAGAGAACGATTTTCCTCCCTATTTTTATAGCTTTCAGGAAATTGGTAGAAGGGGGAAATTAGATTTACCCAAAAGGGAAGATTTAATTGCAGCTCTCTTAGAACAAGGTTATCGAGCCGCTGCCACCCATATTAACCCGCAAGCGCTGAAAACTAACGCTTCTTTAGCCCAATGTATCGCACTACTCAAGGGCTAATTAATTAATACCAATAACTAGAACTTTGTTGGGGTTCAGGGGCAAAAGCTAACCAGTAGGGGAATTGTAAAAGAGCGAAATTCAGCCTGTCTTCGGTATCATCGATGATAATGAGCGGTGAATACTTATCATCGATTAAACGTTCCGCTTTTTGAATTAAAGCTTCCGGAGACTCAAAGAGAACGATGCCGCGGTCTGGTCCAAAATCGGCGCGGGAAATGCCGAGACAATCTTGGAGACCGCGCCGCCATTCGCCTAAACGTTCGGGACTATTAGCCAGAACGAGAGAACGGAAGCGATCGCCCTGTAATTCCGCCATAATCGAGATAATTGCCGAAGCCACCAGAATATTCTGGAGACGGCTGCCCATACCGCGAACAGTACCCCGGCCCCCCTGTTTAAAGAACCACTGTTGCACCCGTTCGGCGTGAATTGGTTCAAAAGTGCGCCGTAATTGCCAAGGGGGACCGTAATAGTCAGGACGGCTGCGATAACGGTCTAAAAGAGTTTGGATGCGCTGATTTTGGTCAGAAAAGCCCTGTCTGGGGGTGGATTGTCCCACCGGTTCCGATTCATAACCCGAACGGTTAGAACGACGGGGTTCTTGCCAACTATCCCGGCCCTGGTTACTGGTACGGGAGGGACGGGGACTTTCTTCGCGATCATCCCGGCCTTGACTGCCACGGGATGGGCGCGGGTTTTCCTCCCGTTCGGTCCGCAGGGGAGGTTCCACGGGTCGGGGGGATTTTTCGGGGGTTTCAAAACGGGGTAATTCCAACTGTTCGGCAGCCGCGGCCAAATCCTGTAAACTGCCCACCAGATAGTCTTTAAATCCCTGAACCCGCACCGCTAGCTCCTGGGAGACTCCGGCGAAATTACTCCGCATTTCCTGCCGAATCCGCTCACGACGGCGTTCTAACTGTTCGATCGCCACTTCTAAAGCCTGTTTGCGTTGTTCTAGGTCTTTTACGCCTTCCTTGAGCATTCTTTCGATTTGAGCTTTGATATCCCCCAATTCCTCGGCGATCAAGCGTTCTTTTTCCGCTTTTAATGCCGAGATTTCTGCCTCTAGGCTCTGTTTTTGCCGTTCTAGAGCCTCGATTTCTGCCCGCAGGGGTTGCGCCTGCGCTGTGGGAACTAATTCGCCTTCGGGGGCGGTTTCCGGTGGCAGGGGATTCTCTCCTGGGCGATCGTTCCAGAGATCATCAAAACTAAATTCTTCGACAGATTCATTGGGTAAGTCTGTCATTTTGTCAAGGGGTAAAACATTAAAATCTTCTGAATTCATCGGCTTTAGAAATGCAGAGCGAACAAAGGGCCAAGGCAGGTAATTAAGACGCTATTAGCTAGATTTAATTTTATCTCAATCTTAGTTCGCTTCTGAGTCGATCGCTTGCGATGCTGCTAAAGGATAGTATTTTTCGAGGCACAGTCTCAGGGTTGCGCTGTCAAAGATAATGGGCAAAAAATGAATGCTGTTAATTTCTTTGAAATAAAATAGGATCGGGACTTGATTCCAGAAAATCCGCCAATTTTGCCATTCTTGGTAGGGAAAGGAGCGAATTTGTTGCCCAGATAGATAGACATCTAGGGAAGTGGGGGTAAACTGGAGACGAATGCGGGTAGTCTGGAACATCAAGAATAACCCTAAGAGGGAGAAAATTATTCCTAGCCAGACCTGTAAAAAGAGTAAAGGTATCGATAAAATTACCAAAAACAGGGGAATTCGATAGTTAGGAGCCAGTTCGATCGTTCCTGTTACTTCTTGCGGGGAAATAGTTTTCATCGGTGTCCCTATCGGCAGTCAGCCAAAATATCTTCGCTTCTAGTTTATCGCATTGTTTTTCGACAGGCGATCGAGATAATCGAGACTCGATCGGCGATGATCTGGTGGTGTCATGGCATCGTAGAAGGAGACTTTACCCCCGTAGGCGCGCCGGAGATTAAAATCGGTTAAGACCTTAGATCGTTGATCGGCGAGGATCAATTCTGTATTTAAGAGGATTAAATCAGCAAAATGGGTGATAGATTCGCCTAAATCATGGTTAACCACCATGACAATTTTATTTTCTTGGGCTAACTCACCAAAGATATTAAAAAGGATGCCCTCGGTTTTTTGATCTACCCCAACGAAAGGTTCATCAAAACAGAAAATCTCTGCTTCTTGGGCCAAAGATCTGGCTAAAAAGACTCTTTGTTGTTGTCCTCCCGACAACTGACCGAGGGGACGATGGCGTAAATCAGCCATTTCCACCCGTTCTAGGGCATTTAAAGCCTGTTGACGACTAATATGGGAAAAAGGACGAAACCAACCCGTTTTTCTGACTCTCCCCATCATTACCACATCCCAAGCGGTGACGGGATAGGTCCAGTCGATTTGAGATCTTTGGGGAACATAAGCGACTTTATCCAGTTGTTGCTGTAGAGATTGCCCTTGATAGTTAACGCTTCCCTGTTGTACGGGAATTAATCCTAGCATGGCTTTGATCAGGGTACTTTTGCCCGCACCGTTGGGACCGATAATACCGGTTAATCGTCCCGGATGAATTTTCAGGGTGATATCCCGGAGGGCTTCCACGCCGCGATAATATACTCCTAGATGACTAACTGTAATTGTCCTTTGCATAGTTGTTACCCCGAGTCTCCAGTTCTAGCATAGCTAAAAATGAGACAATTATGAAGCAACCATGAAAAGATTATGAAAGATAGCTAGGGTGAGATCAATCGCCACTCAGTAAAGCTTCCACGAATTCGTAACTGGAAAAAGGCCGCAGATCCTCGATTCCTTCCCCGGCGCCGACAAAGCGAATCGGTAGGTTAAGCTGACGCGCTACGGCAAGGGCGACACCCCCTTTAGCGGTACCATCGATTTTAGTCAGGATCACGCCGCTTAATTGGGCAGCTTCCGAGAAAACTTCTGCTTGTCGCAGCCCGTTTTGTCCTAAAGTGGCATCGAGAACTAGAAGGGATTCCACCACGGCACTCTCGGCTTTTTTGTCGATAATGCGGCGAATTTTGCTTAATTCTGCCATTAAGTTCTTTTTATTTTGCAATCTTCCCGCCGTATCCACTAAGAGTAATTCTATCTCCCTGGATTTAGCGGCCTCGATACCATCGTACACCACGGCGGCCGGGTCGGTATTTTTGCCCGGGTTGGCAATTACTTCGACTTGCGATCGCTCTCCCCAAACTTTCACCTGTTCCACGGCAGCAGCGCGAAAGGTGTCGGCAGCGGCAATTATACAGCTATAGCCAGATTGTTTAGATAAATGGGCTAATTTGCCGATAGTCGTCGTTTTACCAACTCCGTTAACTCCTGTGAGCATCCAGATATTTAATTTGCCCTTTTCTGGCTCAAAACCAGGGTTGCTATAATTGGCTAAAGGTGCATCTAAAATCTCGCGGATAATTTCTTTGAGATATTCGATCGCTTTTTCGGGGGGCAGAGCTTCCTGTTTTAGCTTATTTTGGAGGGTAGTGATAATATAATCGGTGGCATCTACCCCCACATCGGCCTGAAGCAATAAAGCTTCGATTTCCTCTACCGCGTCTTGATTGAGGGGACCCTGACCGACCACGGCCTTAAGCTGATTGACCAAGCTGCGGCGCGTTTTGCCTAAACCCTGACGCAATTTTTTTAACCAGGTGATTTCTTCTTCGGAAACGTCCTCTGCTTGTCTTCCCTGATTGGCTAAAACTTTGGCCGACCAGATAAAATCCTCATCCAGTTCTGTGGGGGTTTCGATGGCGGTTTCTTTGAGAATTTCGAGGCGATCGGATTTTTTCAGCCATGCGGGGGTATTATCCTCGGTTTCTTCTTCTTTAACTGGTTCTTCCTCTTGCGGAGGTTCCGTTTCAGCAATAGATGTTTCAGGGGTTTCGCTAACGACGGCCTCGGCCGTGGCTTTTTTCTCTTGAATATTTTTAAAGGCTTTTTTGGCCCAATCCAAATACTCTTCCTGACTGGTTGTCTCGCTAGTCGTCGGGGTTGCCTCGCTGGGGGTTTCCTCTACGGGTGCAGGGGGTGCTTGTTCTTGTTCGGGTTGGACTTTCTGACGACGGAACCAGTTAAACATAGGAGAAACTAAACATAAAACTATTTATCTAGTTTATCTTAACCCTTAGCGTGAGCAATTTTGATATTTAGATTTTTAATTATGGATTTCTCAGCATTTTTTGCCAGAGATTAAGGTAAAAATATGATCCGAGCAACTCAATTGATAGCCTTGCTCAAGGATAACTTTATCTCTTTTTAGGGAAATGCTGTATCCTAGAAAATAGAATAGGAAGGAGAGTCAAAAATGTTAAGCACTACCGAAACTAAATATTATACTCCCGAAGAATATCTCGCCCTAGAGGAAACGTCGGAAGATAAAAATGAATATCGTCAAGGAGAAATTATCCCAATGGTAGGAGCCACCACTAATCACAATCAGATTTGTCTAAATTTTTGCCGTAATTTTCCCTTAAATATCAATAATCAAGATTATTATACCTATATGGAAACGGGGCGTTTATGGCTGTCAGATTATAGCATTTACACCTATCCCGATGTGATGGTGATTAAAGGTCAACCTCTCTGTCAAGGGAATAGTCAATCTAACGTGATTAATCCCTTAATTATTGTCGAAGTTCTCTCTAATTCTACCCAAGCTTATGATCGAGGGGATAAGTTTAAATTCTATCGTTCCTTGCCAACTTTTCAGGAATATATTCTGATTGAACAATCTAGTTACAGTGTGGAACGTTACTATAAACAAAAGGATGATCAATGGTTAGTTGATTTCCTTACGGGAGAAAATGCGGTTTTACAATTGCTCTCAGTGGATTGGCAGATTTCTTTGCAAGATTTATATCAAAGAGTAAATTTTGATTTAGCAGAAACCTAAAATTAAGAGAAAGGTGAAAAAGAGTCGCTGTCAAGAAGAAAATTGTCATCTCAAAATAGCTAATCTTTTTTGGTATAATAGACGGACTACTATATGTTAAATCTATGGACGCTCTAGATTTTTCCGATCAACTACAATGGACCGCAGAAGCAAAGGCAAAACTGAAAAATATTCCCTATTTTGTCCGTTCCCAAGCGCGTCAAAGGATAGAAGAATTAGCTCGTCATGCCGGTTCCGATCGAGTTACCGTGGAAATGGTGGAACAGGCTAGAGTAGAATTCGGACAGTAGATTTTTAGCCGCCAATTTGGGACATAGTACGGGTATAAATGCCGCTTGATGTGCCGGAATCACGCAGTTTAAAGTTTATTTCTGCTTTCAGTTCCATTAATCCCCGCACTCTTTCCCTGATGTCTGCTGGCGAAATTCCCTGACGGAGGGCAGTTTTTAGGTCAATTTGTCCAGTTTCATTGAGGAGACAGGGACGCAACCAACCATCGGCCGAGAGACGTAGGCGGTTACAGCGATCGCAAAAACATTCCGACATCTGACTAATAAAGCCAATTGTACCCTTAGCCCCCGGAATTTGAAAAACATCGGCTGGACCATTTCCCCGCACTTGACCCTCATTTAAGCCCCATTTCGCCCGAATTCGCCCTCTTAATTCCTCGTTCGCAATCCAAGCTTTTTCTTGAAATAAATCACCGTTACCGATGGGCATAAACTCGATAAAACGGACGTGCCAACGCTTCTCGATGGTCAAAGCCGCTAAATCTTCCACTTCTGCCTCATTTATCCCCGGAATTACCACCACATTCAATTTTAAGGGGTCAAAACCCACTCTCTGGGCCGCTTGAATACCTGCCCAAGTTTTTTGCCAACGACTCCGGCCGCGATTACCGATAATTTTATCGAAAGTGTCGGGGTCGAGGGAGTCTAAACTGATATTAATCCGTCTTAGTCCAGCGTCATACAACATTTCGGCTAAATTGTCAAGTAAATAGCCATTAGTGGTCAAGGCTAAATCGCTAGTAGCAGATAAAGAGGCGATATCGCGCACAATCTCCACTACTTCGGGATGTAAGAGAGGTTCCCCACCAGTAAGGCGAAATTTGCGGAAACCGAGGGGAATAAAGACATTTTTGACTAAAGTAAGAATTTCCTCCCGGGTGAGTAAATCTTGCGGTCGAACATAGGCCAATTCTGCATCTTCAGGCAGACAATACTGACAGCGAAAGTTACAGCGATCGATTAAACTAATCCTGAGATAGTCGATTTGGTTCATGTTCACGGGGAAACACTGTCATAAAACTTCATGAATTTATCATAACAATTTCGGCTCGATCGATATCTAGACATCGGGACAAGTTTCCAGAAAACCACGCCTGCATCTAGATTTTAGTCTATGGTGACAAGAGATTTGGTCAATGGCAAGAGCAAATAACGATTGGGAAATTTGACAATTTTTCTTGATTGTACTTAACTAAAAAGGTCGGTTAACAAAAGTTGGCAGCATGGCTCTCAATTTGGTCGAAATATCTATATTACATTTGGGCGCAGGCGATCATTGGTGTCAACTTAAGGAAATAGCACTCCAAATTTGTGGTTCTTCGGTTTTTGTTATGCAAGGGACGGGATTATAAGGAATGAAACCCTTATAGAGACAGACATTGCTGCGATTTTTGTCAATTGGTTTCGATCCAGAACGAACTAATCAATTAAGTCTCTTGCCAGATAAGGATTTAGTCGATTTATGCCACCCGATCAAACCATACCAATTAACGAAAAACCTGTCAATTCTACCATTTTTTACTTCCTTTCTCTTGGATTATCAGCTACTCTTGATAATTAAGTGGGTGGGTGGAATTAAATATAAGATGAACGTAGGTTGGGTTGAAGCATTAAACCCAACGCCCGCATGGGTTACGAAGTGCGCTAACCCATCCTACAAATAATTGTGCCTCCCTACTTAAGCTTCTTGCTTAAGTTGACACCAATGATGGCATACGCCCTCCCTTAGATAACTTTTTCTTATCACCACAAGTACGGGAGAGCCAGATTAACTGGCATAAAATTTCTAAATAAACCATTTAATCGATTATTACTCATTCTTAATTCTCCTGACGACCGACTCCTCACCAACCACGACAATTTTGGATTTTTACAGCAAGTCCACTTTCTCACTTTCCCCACCCGTGACCTTTTTCCGTTAGATTATAAATGGATACAAAACTTAACATTTTATCCAGAATCTACCGAGAGGGCAGACCGTGCGGCCAGATACCCTAGAAAATAACCAGCATTCAGGCGATAATTCGCTAGTTCCCGAAATTATTGCATTTAATCCCGAAATTGAGCCAGAGGAAACCGAATACTCGCCAAAACCGACAAAAACCAACTCTTGGCTATCGGGAGGAAAGGGTTTATTTATCGGTGTGGGATTGGGAGTTTTATTGACCCTAGGGGCGACTCGTTTCGCTAATCGACCCCAAACAGCCCAAAACCCCAATACTCAGCCCGTAGCGGCAAAAAATGAAGCACCAGCACAAACAGTAACCACCACTAGGGTAGAATTTACTCCCGTGGCCCGCACCCTGAAAGCGACTGGAAGCGTGGCAGCCTATGAATTAATCCCGATTCTTTCCCAAGCGACGGGACGACAAATCAAAGAAATCTTTGTCGATGAGGGTGATATCGTTAGTCAAGGTCAAATTCTCGCTCGTCTCGATGATACCGTCCTACAAGCGCAATTAACCCAAGCACAGGCAAATGTCGCCCAATCCCTGGCGCGTTTGGCAGAATTGCAAGCGGGTAGCCGTAAAGAGGAGATCGCTAGAGCTAAACAAACTATTCAACGCATAAAAGCTGAAATTACTCAAGCTCAATCGGATTGGGATTTGGCTAAAAAACGCGTCCAGAGAAACCAAAGTTTAGAAGCGGAAGGAGCGATCGCCCGGGATCGTCTCGATGAAGTCCTCAACGAAGAAAGAAACAAAGCGGCGATCGTACAACAGACCCAATCCCGTTTAGGAGAAGCAGAGCAGCAACTAGCGCAATTGCAAGCGGGCAACCGTCCCGAAGTGATTGCCCAAGCTACAGCCCAATTAACGGAAGCTCAAAGCCGTTTAGCCATTGTTAAAGCCCAATTGAACGAGACGCGCCTGATTTCTCCGGTTAGTGGCAAAATTGCCGAAAGAAATGCTCGCATCGGGGACACCACCAACGGTCAAAATGCTCTCTTTAAAATCATCGAAAATGGGCGTTTAGAGCTAAGATTACGGGTTCCTGAGAATCAATTGCCCTTAATCCGCGTCGGAGCGCCTGTTACTATCACTTCCGATGCTAATAGCAGTTTAAAATTATCGGGACAGGTGCGCGAAATTAATCCCATCGTCGATGAGGCATCCCGTCAAGCAACGGTTAAAGTCGATTTAACCGACAATACAGGATTAAAACCGGGGATGTTTTTACGAGGTGCGATCGTAACGAATACTAGCAATAGTTTAACCGTCCCCATGACCGCAGTTTTACCCCAAAAAGATAATCAAGCTCTAGTTTATTTAGTGGGACCTGATAACACCGTTACCGCCAAAACTGTGCAATTAGGTCAAATTATGCCGAATAATCGTGTGGAAATTCTTACGGGTTTACAATCGGGCGATCGCATTGTGGTCAAAGGGGCAGCCTATCTCGGTGATGGCGACAAAATTACAGCAATCAGTGATCAGTAATCAGTAATCAGTAATCAGTGATCAGTAATCAGTAATCAGTAATCAGTAATCAGTTGATAACTGAAAAATGGTGGCTGATAACTGATAACAATGGCCGAATCTAAAACCTAATTTGTTAAGCTAAGTAGAAAGGCACAATTATTTGTAGGATGGGTTAGCAGTACCGTAAACCATGGGGTCGTTGGGTTTCATGCTTCAACCCAACCTACGTTCTAAAAACTGAAAACTAAAAACTGATAACTGATAACTGATAACTGATAACTGATAACTGAAATTATGGCTTTTAATATTTCTAATTGGTCTATCAAAAATCCCATTCCGACGATCCTGATCTCCCTGGTTATGGCCCTAATGGGATACATTGCCTTTCTAGGATTAGGGATCGATCGCTCTCCTAATATTGACATTCCGGCCGTGATTATCACCGTTAATCAAGCCGGCGCCGGTCCTGAGGAATTGGAAACCCAAGTCACCAAAAAAGTCGAGGATGCGGTGGCTGCTTTGGGTAATATCGATCAAATTACTTCTACCGTTAACGAAGGCAGCAGCACCACCACCGTTAACTTTATCCTTGGCACTAACAGCGATCGCGCTACCAATGATGTACGCAATGCCATAGCGCAAATTCGGCAGGATTTACCCCAGGATGCTAATGATCCAATTGTCCAACGTTTAGAATTTGCCGGGGGTTCGGTGATGAACTATACCATCTCCTCCCCGAAAAGATCGATCGCCGAATTAAGTGATCTAGTTGATCGTCAAATTGGCCGCGCTTTAACGGGAGTGCCGGGGGTAGCGCGAGTCGATCGCGTTGGGGGAGTCGATCGAGAAGTGCGTGTAGATTTAGATCCCAGTCGTCTGATCGCCTACGCTATCACGGCCACGGCAGTTAATGACCAAATTCGCAGTTTTAATATTAATTTACCCGGGGGGCGATCGGAAATCGGTGGTAGTGAACAAACTGTCCGCACCCTCGGCAGCGCTGAAACGATCGAAGATTTAAGAAATTATCAAATCTCTTTACCTAACGGTGATACCGTCCCCTTAAGCAATTTAGGGACAGTTAGCGATAGTTCCAGTGATCCTCGACAAATGGCCCTCTTAGATGGGCAGCCAGTGGTGGGTTTTTCGATTCTACGGGGGACTGGCAGCACTTTGGTGACGGTAGAAACAGCAGTGCGTCAAGAAATCGAGAATTTAAAGAAAAAACTGCCCGAAGATATTAAATTTCAATTAATTTTTACCCGTGCCGACTCAATTCGTGCTAGTTACGAAAGCTTATTGGTCGATCTCCTGATCGGTTGCATCATGACAGTGATCACGGTGGGTCTATTTTTAGGCAATTGGCGCGCCACGATTATCACGGGTTTGGCTCTACCCTTGTCGATTATTCCGACTTTTTGGGTGATGCAGACCTTAAACTATACCCTGAATGGTATGACCTTGCTCGCTTTAGCTTTAGCTTTGGGTAATCTGGTGGATGATGCGGTGTGTATGGTAGAGGCGATCGATCAACAGTTAATTAAGGGCAAAAAACCGTTTCAAGCGGCTTTTGATGCCTCAAAAGAGATAGGATTGGCGGTTTTAGCCAGCACAGCGGCCATTATGGCTGTTTTTCTCCCCGTTGCTTTTATGGGCGGTGTGCCAGGGCAATTCTTTCAACCTTTTGGCGTAACGGTGGCGGTATCAACCCTATTTTCCACCTTAACCGCTGTCACCGTCACCCCGATGTTAAGTGCCTACCTATTGCAGCCGAAAAAGCTGAAAAATGCGGCTCATTCTAGCTCCCGTCCCCGTTTTCGTCCCTACAAAAGTTTGTTAACTTGGGCTTTACGTCATCGAATCCTGACTTTATTGGCGGCTTTGGTCTTTTTTATCAGTAGTTTACAGTTAGTTCCCTTGATTCCAAAAGGGTTATTTAGTTCTGGGGATACCGGATTAAGTACGATCGGCCTAGAATTGCCTCCCGGTGCGACTTTGAATGATACTGTTGCCGTGGCTAATCAGGTGAATAGTTTACTGCAAAAAAATCCCGCTGTCGCTAATGTTTTGGCTATTCCGGGAGATTCGGGGCGGGTAAATACGGGGTTAATATATGTTAATTTAGTTCCTAAGGAACAGCGACCGCTAACTCAACGGCAATTTGAGGAACAAACCCGCCTGGACTTCCGAAAGATACCGGGGGCAAGAGTGACTTTTCGAGCGCAGGGGGGAGCAGGAAGCACTAAGGATGTGGCTATTGTCTTAAAAAGTGAAAATGGCGATATTTTAACCCAAACTGCCCAAAAATTAGAGCGAGAAATGCGGGCATTACCCGGTTTTGTCGAGGTCAGTTCCGGGGTAAGTTTAGTTAAACCGGAGATCATTATTCAACCAGATCCCGTGCGGGCTGCCGATCAGGGAGTCTCGGTCAGAGCGATCGCTCGTACTGCATCTTTAGCTTTAATCGGGGATAATGAGTTTAATTTAGCTAAATTTAACCTTGCTGACCGACAAATTCCCATCCGGGTGAAAATTGCCAATGATGGACGCAGTGAGATAGAAACTCTGCAAAATTTGCGCGTTCCTAGCAGTAATGGGACGTTAGTACCGCTTAACTCGGTGGCGACAATTAGCTTAGGTAGTGGACCTGCGGAAATTCAACGCTTTAACCGTCAACGTCAGGTTAATATTGGAGCTAATTTAGAGGGAGTTTCTTTGGGAAGTGCGGTGACACAAATTCGCGCTTTACCAATCATGAAAAACCTACCCCCAGAGGTGACAGAAGAACCCTTTGGTGATGCTCGTATTATGCGCGATATCTTCGCTCGTTTTTTGGGAGCGTTAAGTTTAGCAATTATTTCTATCTATGGGATTCTGGTCTTATTGTATAACAATTTTCTCTATCCCCTAGCGATTTTAACTTCCCTTCCCTTATCGATTGGTGGCACTTTAATCGCTCTGTTAATTACCCAAAAAGAGTTAGGTTTATACGCTTTAATTGGCATAGTTTTACTGATGGGATTAGTCACTAAAAATGCGATTCTGTTAGTAGATTTTGCCCTGAGTGGCATTGAGGCAGGGAAACCGCAATTTAAGGCGATGATTGATTCGGGAGTCTCTCGTTTACGACCAATTATTATGACCTCCGTTTCCACAATTGCCGGGATGTTACCGATTGCTTTAGCTTTGGGTGCAGATGGTGAAATTCGCGCACCGATGGCGATTGCCGTTATTGGTGGTTTTACCACTTCCACCCTATTAACTTTGGTGGTTGTGCCGGTAATCTTTACTTATATCGATAGTTTTTACTATTGGTTGCGGGGATTATTTGTTAAACAAAAACCCAAGTCGATTTAGTAGTAAAATATCTCTCTGAAAGCTTGAGAAAAAACCCAGAGAAACTGACCCATGAATCCCTTGACAGTCACACATCAAACTCTATCCCTTCCCCCCATGGGCTGCGGTACTTGGGCCTGGGGAAATCGTCTTCTCTGGGGTTACGATGAGAGTATGGATAGCCAGTTACAAGCGGTTTTTAATCTCTGCGTCGAGCGGGGTGTCACTCTATTTGATACGGGAGACTCCTACGGGACAGGCAAACTCAACGGACAGAGTGAGAAGCTATTAGGACGCTTTACAGGGGAATATAGCGGTTATAACGCTGATCATATCCGTATTGCCACCAAACTCGCCCCTTATCCTTGGCGTTTAACCCGTAATGCCATGGTGAAAGCTTGTCAAGCTTCGGCAACCAGATTAGGCCGCCCAGTGGATTTAGTGCAAATGCACTGGTCAACGGGCAATTATGCGCCATGGCAGGAGGGAGGATTATTAGACGGATTGGGGGATTGTCTGGAAAAGGGGTTAGTTAAAGGAGTCGGTTTATCCAATTTTGGACCGAAAAGATTGAAGTCTGCCTATCAAAAGTTTGCCAGTCGCGGCATTCCTATTACCAGTTTACAGGTACAGTATTCTCTCCTTTCTACCTATCCTCTCACTGACTTAGGATTAAAGGAACTATGTGATCAATTGGGCATTAAAATTATTGCCTATAGTCCCTTAGCTTTGGGGTTATTAACGGGGAAATATCGAGATAATAAAAACTTACCCCCAGGATTACGTCGCTTCCTTTTTGGTCAATTAATTCCCGCTATTTCGCCTCTGATAAGTTGCCTAGAAGTTATCGCCCAAGCTAAAAATAAAACTATTAGCCAAGTTGCTTTAAATTGGTGTATCTGTAAGGGAACAATTCCTATCCCTGGAGCTAAAAATGTTCGGCAAGCTGAGGATAATTTAGGTGCTTTAGGATGGAGTTTAGACAGTGGGGAAATAGCAGAATTAGATAAAATTGCCGCAGGTTTAGATAAAAAAATGGTACAAAATATCTTTCAAACTAAGTAGGGTTTGCTGAAAAAGTCTTGGAGTAGGAACAGGCAACAATTTTCGCATTTCATCGGACTCTGCCTATGAAATGCAGAGGAAAAACTTCCTATATAACCATTAAGATAACTGCTATAATTGAGTTCGCTCGAACAAGAAGAGATAATAAAGTTCTAAAAAGTTTTACAAATAAATATTTCAAAATCTTGGTTACAGGGGTCAATTTATAGGAGGTATAGATAGCCTATAGCTAGGGTTTGTTCCAGTTAAGAGAAATAAATTGTTGAGGAGTCAATTGGTTATGTTCGGTTCTCTTACTTTGGGAATAATAACCCCAGTAAAAAACTTGTGAACAAGGTAGTTTTAACAATGACTCAACCTTATGAAATGCCCGATGAGCGGGAGGGTTCTACTATGGAATCGTCAACGAATAAAGATGTGATCGAATTTGATCCCAATGCGCCTTTGGGAAGCGAAAATCAAGCCTTAGAAGTAATGGAAGCCTCTGAGTCGATCGATACGATCGGTATCACTCAAGATTGGTTTTCAGCCCAAGAAGAATTAGAACAGCGCCTCGGTGGCAGCGAAACCTTTACCGCCTCCCTATCCGAGTCGATTGCGGACTATGACACCGGAGGGGAACGCATTCTCGGCACTGGCATCGGTTTTCGTAGCGTCGGTGGACTGCTTACCCCCGATGTGACTCTGAAAGTCTACGTCAGCGAAAAAGTGGCTGGGACAATTGCCGCTAGTGCTTTTGCCGCCGTACCCACCTCGATCGGGGGTATGCCTGTAGAAATAGAAGAAGTGGGCGAGATCGTCACCCAGTTATATAACCGTCGTTATGCGCGCCCAGTTCGTTGTGGTGTCTCCATCGGTCATCCGCAAGTAACCGCGGGGACTCTTGGTTGTCTAGTGGTGCTACGCAATAATAAGCTGTGCCTGTTGAGTAATAACCACGTCATCGCCAATTCCAACAACGCCCGTATCGGCGATCCGATTATCCAGCCCGGACGGGTTGATGGTGGGGTTGTCCCTGGCGATCGAATCGCCCTCTTGGAAAATTTTGTCCGGGTCAACTGTCCGGGACCTAACTTGGTAGATGCGGCCGTTGCTTGGACAGCTTTTAGTTTTGTCGATCCGCGTCATGTCAACTACACCCTCAATCCTACACCGATCGCCGCCCGCCTAGGTATGACGGTGAAGAAAAATGGTCGGACAACCCAAGCAACTGTCGGCACGATTACCGATATTAACGTCAATATCTCCGTCGGTGGCTACTCCTGCGGTGCCGCCCAATTCCGCAATCAGATCGGCATCCGTGGCATCGGCGGCAATCCCTTTAGTCGCGGTGGGGACTCTGGTTCACTGATCGTGACGGCAAACAGCAATCAACCGGTCGCCCTCCTCTTTGCGGGACGAACAGACAACAGCCTCACCTTTGCTAACCCGATCGGAGCCGTGATCTCGCAACTTTCCATTCAGAGATTTGTCAACAGTCGCTAATTTATCCTCAAGTTTCCCCCTGGCCAATCTCCACACCTGATCGCCTCTAGGATTCGGCGATCAGGTATTGTTTCAGCTAAAATTTATTTGTCGCCGACCATCGATTTAATAGGGGTAACACCAATGAAAAATTATACTCAGGAACAGTTGTTGGCTTTGCGTGACAGCCAAGAAGCTTGGTTGATGGCTCAACCCGGTGTAACTGGCACTGGAATCGGTCTAGATGCCAGAGGGCAGCTGGTGTTACGCATCTTCACCAAAGGCATTTCCGCCACCACACGCCAGTCTATTGCCGGGCAACTCCCCCATGTTCCCCTCGACTGGGAAGAAGGAGATGTGATCGCTCATTAAAGCCAGCGATCGCCTGTAGTCCAAATAACAGCGATCTTCAGCTGTCTTGAGAGACCAATTTTAAGCTAGGACGGGGTTGGATTGTTCCCCCGTAAGCGATGGCAGTATGAGGAGATAGGACAAGATGAGGAGATATGCCCAAAGAAATTCGATAGATTTCCCCAGCTTTATCCATTAATTGCTGTTTAACTGGCTCTTTCGGCAAATTTTGCCGCCAAGCTAGGGGAATCCCCTCGATACCGTTGTACAATCCCGCCCAAATTCCCGCTAAAGTGCTGGTTAATTGCCGTTGATAGGGACTAGAATTAGCACGACGGACGCTCACGGCGAAATCCTCGCTCGTTTGCAGAAAGGTATAGAGAGAAGCTGCGATCGCAATACCTAAAGGTGAGATATCTTTCGCCCAAGCCGATAAAATGAACTCTAAGGGATGATTTTGCCCTAAAGCTGACTCAATCTGCTCTAATAGCTTATTCTTGGGCTTAATAGTTAGTAATTGCCCCATTAACTGATTTAAAGGCTTTTTCCCCTGTAATAACACAGCTACCGCCTCTCCCCAAATTATCGCTTCTTGTTGGGTTAACTCGGAAATTAAGCCCTTTTTCAGCCAAAAATTTAATCTAGCTTGCCAACGTTCCCTATAGTCAGGCCAGGTTAAAATCTCCGGCAACAGCACAAATAATAACGCCGATTCCGACTGCTGCCTAGCTGCGATCACAATCTGCAAGTCTTCCTTAGATTGCAGAGCTTGCAAAAGCAGGGTCGTTCTTGGCGTAGCCTCATAGTTAAAGGCTGGTATTAGGGGCTGATTATGCAAGGATTCCCCAATATATGCCCCGATTAACCCTCCCTGAAGGCGATCGAGGGGTGAAAAAACCTTTTGCATAAATTAGCTCAATTTGCCCGGTAGGTGACTTCCTCGACTTTGCCCGGTTGCCCCAGTTGTTTAGCATTGGCATTATTAACCGCAACGTAAACCCCGCCGGCATTACCCGCCCTCACGGTTAATTCTCGGGTTGCTTGCCAAGTGCGATGGGTTCCTTGGGGCAGCACACCCTCAAATTCTGTCTTGCCATCCACCACCACCCGCAGCCAGCAGTCATCCTCCAGTTTTACCCCCACCACCAGCTGCTGATTATTGCCGCTTTTGTTGACTACCGGTTGAAGGGGATTGCTTTTCGGTTGGACGATTTGCTGCTGTGGCAAGGAAGGCGGCGGTAAGCGATTCGATTGCAGTACCGATTTTTTCAGGACGTGGGATAGGGTTTGTACGGAACCAATAACTAAGATTAAATAGACAAAATAGAGATGAATCGGGCGAATTTGAAGACTCGGCAGCGATAAAGACGGTTTTGTTCCCCTAAAAAAGTTATTTACCTTGGTGGGAAAACGCCGGCTAACCGTCTCACCATCCAGGGACAGACTATCGGCAAATTGTTTGATTAACCAACGAATATAAATCGGTTCGGGCAATGACTCCAAATCCCCCGCTTCCAGCGCTTCTAGGCGATGGCGCGGGATTAAGGTTTTCTGGGCAATTTCCTCGAGAGAAAGGGACTGTTCTAGGCGATTTTTTTGCAAATAAACGCCGATTTCCAGTAATTTGGTGCGCTGTTTATGCTGGGGGTCGAGTTGTGATTGGAGAAGGCGAAACATATCGCTATTAGGGGCTGACTTTCAGCTTAGTTAATCTGGCTTGTTAAATATTTCAGTTCATCAAGGGTTAAAAAACGGTAATGACCCAAGGGTAAGGGGGATTTATTACCGGAGTTTAGTTGAATACGACCGATGGCACTGCGATGAAGTTTCAGGACGTGATAACCTAATTCTTCAGCTACACAGCGAATCTGCCGATTTCTTCCCTCCACTAAAATAACTTCTAGTAGGGTTTTTTGGTCGGTTTGCTTGAGAATTTCAACCTGTGCGGGTAAGGTCTTTTTTCCCTCTAAGAGGATACCTTCTCGCCAACGCTGGAGAGCAGTTAGATCAATTGTACCATCTAGCCAAACCCGATAGGTTTTGGGCAAATGATAACGGGGATGGGTGAGGGTGAGGGTGAGTTGACCGTCGTTGGTGAGGAGTAAGGCCCCAGTGGTGTTAATGTCCAACCTTCCTACGGGATGTAACCCTGTCTCGTTGGCGAGGGAGTCGGGCAAAAGGTCAATTACCGTCGGCCGGTTTTGCGGATCCTGACAGGTAGAAACCACACCAATGGGTTTGTTGATCAGTATATACAATCTTTGGGGACGATTGGCCGGTTCAATTTTTTTTCCGTCTATCTCTAGGTGGTCTTTTTCGGGGTCGGCTTTTTCTCCTAACTGCACGATTTTGCCATTCCGTCTCACCCGGCCGGCTACGATCATTTCCTCCGCCCTTCTTCGGGAGGCAATTCCCCACTGGGCAAGGATTTTCTGGACTCTCTCCGCCATTTTTTTTTAGTTTTTAACCCTTTCTCTCTCCTATTATAGGCATCCTAAAAGGGTTTTTTCGCCCAAAAAGTGAAGAAAAACCGAATATCTCCGGCTGCCTCTTTGATTTTTTTTTTCTGAAAACTTCTCAAAAAAAAGGAGTGATCCCTTGACTTGGGCGGCGGCTTCGGTTATACTTTTCTTATAATGGGAATCTGTCTATCTTTTTTTAAGTGCCACCACCCCATTATATATAAAGTCTTATAAAAATATTATTGCAAAAAGCCGTGAAAAAAGCAAGCAAAATTTTGCCGACAATTGTTAAAAAAGTTGGGCTAATTTTCCTTACAGGATGATATGACTTTAAACGGGTTATTTCTCGGTTATCCAAGCGGTAAACTTTGATTGGGGATGAATTGGGGACGTAAGCGACGGAGTTTGCGTCTCTTTAATAACTCTTCATAAACACCGATAATTTTAGTCAAAGATGTAAAAAAGTAAGAGCATTATTGTGAGAGGGTGTAATTAGTATAATTAAAGTAAAAATCATTCTAGGGTAGCCATGATTAAAAATATTAATGTAACTGGACTTAAACCTGAACAAATTCAGCAGATACAGGTACTTATTGCCGCATTTAAAGCTCAAAATCAACTCAATAAAGGTGAAACTGAAATTGATATGATTGAATACCTGTTGGAAAATCCTATAGAGGTTGATAATTTAGAATTTATGAAACGAGAAGAAATTTATGACAGAACTTAAAAATCATAGTTGTTTTGT
>SFBL01000006.1 GCA_007095785.1 Microcystis aeruginosa Ma_SC_T_19800800_S464 | reverse complement strand
TGCTTAGTTTATAACCTTCTTTTTAGGTAGGAGAATTGTCAGATTCTGTCTTTTGCCTCTTGCCTGTTGCCTCTTGCCTTCAGAAGCTGATAATTGCTGATTGTCGGTATTTCTGTAAGTGTGAGATGCACCCAAACTAACACACCTAAAATTGTTAATTAACGCATGGTGACGAATTCCTCGGCAGCACTGGGGTGAATGCCGACAGTGGCATCAAAATCGGCTTTTGTTGCGCCCATTTTTACGGCAATGGCTACTCCTTGAATAATTTCGGCAGCGTGATCTCCTACCATGTGCGCTCCGAGAATTTTACCACTTTCCTGATGGACAACTAATTTCATCAAAGTTTTGTCCTCTCGGCCTGGTAAAACATTGTAACCGGGGCGGAATTTAGACCGATAAACTGTAATCTCCGTGTCACCATATTGTTTTTTTGCTTGCAATTCTGTTAATCCCACCGTCGCCGCTTCAGGAGTAGAAAATACTGCCGAAGGAACATTTTCATAACTCATTAACCGGGGTTTATTACCGAAGACTGTATCGGCAAAAGCTCGCCCCTCATTAATCGCCACGGGAGTTAAATTAATTTTATCGGTACAATCGCCCACGGCATAGATATTATCTTCGCTGGTTTGGCTATACTCGTTGACGACAATTGCCCCATTTTTTACCTCGACATTGACATTCTCTAAGCCCAATTTTTCTAGCTTAGGAATTCTTCCCGTAGCGGCTAAACCTAGGGCATCAACAAATAGAATTTCTGAGGTTTCTTTCCCCTGAATATGTACTTTTAAACCCTCGTCAGTTTTCTCGATCGAAGTGGGGAAAGTTTCGGGCATAATTTTAATTCCCTGACGGATCATTTCCGCTTGAATCTCATCGCGGATATCCTCATCAAACCCTCTTAAAATCTTGTCTTTACGGATTAACTGCACCACTTCTGTCCCTAATCCGTGCATAATACCAGCAAATTCTACCCCAATATATCCCGCCCCTAAAACTATAATTCTTTTTGGTTGTTCTGGCAGTTGAAACATGGCATCAGAAACTACTGTATGTTCAATCCCCGGAATATTAGGTTTAACGGGATGTCCCCCCACGGCAATTAAAATTTTATCGGCAGTAATTTTCTCGTCTCCTACCTCTAGGGTATGGGTATCAATAAACTTGGCATAATTCGGAAAAATCGTCACTTGAGAATTATCTAGCATCTTTTGATAAATGCCATTCAAACGTATAGTTTCCTGATTAACCGCACTAATTAATTTTTGCCAATTTAACTGACTCTCTACCGGACTCCACCCGTAAGCTTCCGCATCCTTAAATAGTTGCGGAAAACGACTAGAATAAACCATTAATTTTTTGGGAATACAACCGCGATTAACACAGGTTCCTCCCAAACGATCGTATTCTGCTAATCCCACTTTTGCCCCGTATTCGGCTGCCCGTCTAGCGGTGGCAATACCACCAGAACCACCACCAATCACCAATAAATCAAAATCATAACTCATAAAAACATCCTCGCAAATGAATAGAAATTTAACGGAATCAAGAAACTTTTTGGGCAAAAAGGGGAGCGAATATCTCGGATCAATCCCTAAGTGAATCTATTCAGTAACTAGGACAATATGGTCACTAATGCTGCTAAATTAGAGTCAATTTATCTACTGCCAAGATTTAATTCTATGCTAACACGCCGATCAAAATTATCTTTTCTCTTGGGGACTTGTTCCCTATTTCTCTGGGTAAACCATCCCCTCACCCTCGCAACCCCCATCAGTCAAGACAATTCCCCCCCTTCCCAGTTTATCTGTCCAGCAGACTTAGCCACCGAGATCGATCGCATTTTAGCCCGCCCCGATTATCAAGGCACTTATTGGGGAATTTTCGTAAAATCCCTCAATTCTCAGGAAAATCTCTATAGTCTCCACGAAAATAACTTTTTTACTCCCGCTTCTACCGCGAAATTATTAACCACTGCTGCCGCTTTTAGCAAATTTAACCGCGATTATCGTCTGAAAACCCCCATTTTAGCCCAAGGCAACCCCCCCGATTTAGAGACTTTAACCTTAGTCGGGAGGGGAGATGCAACCATAACCACAGAAAAGTTAGAAAAATTAGCAGAAAAGTTAAAAGAACAGGGAATTAACTCAATTTCTCGCTTAATTGTTGTTGCTAGTCCTTTTGTCGTCTCCGATAGTCAAAAAACCTGGGAATGGGAAGATGTCTTTTTTGACTATGCTGTACCCGCTTCTAGCTTGGTTTTAAACGAAAATTCCGTCACTTTAAGGCTTTTACCGCGACAATTGGGGCAAAGCTTAGATTTACAATGGTCTGATCCCATTGCCGCTAAACAATGGCTAATTGAGAATCAAACCAGCACCGCAGCGCAAGGAAGTCCGAATACTCTGGCAATTAAGGGCAATTTAGGCAATAATCGCCTGATTATCACCGGTTCTCTGGCGATTGATAGTCAAGATGATTTTAATTTAGCTATTCCTCAACCTTCGGAGTATTTCCTTGATCGCTGGCGTAATATCCTAGAAAAAGCGGGAATTACCGTTAAAAACGCCGAAATTAGCTCGGAAATTCTCGGCGATGAGATCACCAATTTAGAATCAGAACCCTTAGCATATTTGGTGGAAAAAGTCAATAAAAATAGCGATAATTTACTAGCCGAAACCCTACTACAAATGCTCGGCGGTGTCTCGGGATTGCAAGAAACTTTAACAAAACTGGGAATTAACAGCGATAGTTATAAAATCGGGGATGGTTCGGGGCTATCACGACAAAACCTGATTAAACCCAATACTTTAGGGCAAATATTACAACTAATGGCAGAAAACCCTGATTATCGGCGTTCTTTAGCTATTGGCGGCATTGATGGCACTTTAACCAATAGATTTCGCCAGACTCCCCTAGAAGGACGATTACAGGCAAAAACCGGGACTTTAACCGGAGTTATCGCTCTCGCCGGTTATCTAGAAACGGCCGACAATCAACCCCTAATCTTTAGCATAACCGTCAATAACAGCGATAAAACCGCCACTACCCTCAGAAACGGCATAGATGAGGTGATTTTGCTCCTAGGACAGTTAAAACGCTGTTAATCTTTAGGAGACGGGAGATAGGGAGATAGGGAGACAGAGAGATAGGGGGATAGGGAGATGGGGAGATAGGGAGATAGGGAGATAGGGAGATAGAGAGATAGGGAAATTTCAGCTAAATTCCCCCACTTCCCCACTTCCCCACTTCCCCACTTCCCACTTCCCAATTCATAATTCATAATTCATAATTCCCACTTCCCCAACACCCAACTAATTCGATCGAGTCATTTAATCACAGAAGACTGTATACTTTTGTAAAAATTGCTTCTAGCTGACCTGTAGATTAATCGAGGGAGTTATTGATATATGTATATAGTTCAGGTTGCCTCTGAGTGCGCCCCGGTGATTAAAGCTGGGGGATTGGGGGATGTGGTATATGGATTGAGTCGAGAATTAGAAATTCGCGGTCATTGCGTGGAGCTAATCCTACCGATGTATGATTGTATGCGCTACGACCAAATTTGGGGCTTACACGAGGCTTATCGGGACCTGTGGGTGCCTTGGTACGGTGGCGCAATTCACTGTAACGTTTTTTGTGGTTGGGTACACGGGCGCTTGTGTTTCTTTATTCAACCCAATTCGGGGGATAATTTTTTTAATCGCGGTACTTACTACGGCTGTAAAGACGATAATATGCGTTTTGCCTTCTTCTCTAAAGCCGCTTTAGAATTTTTGCTCAGAAGTAATAAACGTCCCGATATAATTCATTGTCACGACTGGCAAACCGGTTTAATTCCGCCCTTACTTTTTGAAATTTATAAATATCATGGTATGGGCAATCAGCGCGTTCTTTACACCATCCATAACTTTAAGCACCAAGGATTTGGAGGTGCAGAAATTCTCTGGGCAACAGGATTAAATAACGATCCTTACTACTTTAGCTATGCCCGACTGCGTGATAACTTCAATCCTTTTGTGATTAATTTTATGAAAGGTGGGATCGTTTTTGCCAACTATTTCAATACCGTCTCACCCCACCATGCTTGGGAAGCACACCACACCGATGTTAGTTACGGTTTAGGCCATACAATTCACCAGCATCAACACAAATTTACTGGCATTCTCAACGGTTTAGATTACAATATCTGGAACCCAGAAGTAGATAAATTTATTCCTGCACCCTACGGTGTTGATAGCTTCTCCGAGAAGGCACGCAATAAGAAGGCACTGCGAGAAAGACTCTGGTTAAGAGATGAAGCAGAAAAACCCTTAATTTGTTATGTCGGTCGTTTAGATGACCAAAAAGGCGTACATTTAGTTCATCATGCCATGTATTATGCCTTAGCTCGCGGGGCGCAATTTGTCCTCTTAGGTTCCGCCACCGAATCGTTAATTAATAACTGGTTCTGGCATGAGAAAAATCATCTTAATAATAACCCTGATGTTCATATTGAATTGGGCTTTAATGAGGAATTATCTCACCTTATTTATGCGGGTGCTGATATGATTGTGGTTCCCAGTAATTTTGAACCCTGCGGACTGACACAAGTAATCAGCTTAAAATATGGAACTGTTCCCATTGTCCGGGGAGTTGGTGGTTTAGTTAATACGGTTTTTGATCGGGATTATGATACCTATCACAAACCGGAAGAACGCAATGGTTTTGTCTTTTTTGATCCCGATAATAATGCCCTCGAATCAGCCATGTCCCGGGCATTAGAATTGTGGTACACTCAACCGGAAGAATTCCAAAAATTAGCAATTCAAGGCATGGAATGCGATTACTCTTGGAATCGCCCCGGGGAAGAATACGTTGCCCTCTATGAAATGATTCGCCACAAATAAACTGTCTTGTCTCTAGCAATTCCCTGGCAGTTGTCAACAGAAATTCGAGGAATGGATTTGTTGAAATTACTGGGGGAATTGCTTTAGTTTTGACCGACTCTTAAGCCCACCAACAAACTTTTTTAGTAAACCCTACCTAGTAGAGCAGAAATGTTAACTTTGCTTGGTATTCTTGGGTGAGGGGATGACTAACTCCCAAAATCTGAAATATGGCTAACATGGCTTTTCTTGCCCCATCCTGACGATATTTTCTACTTTCTCCCACCAGGCTGATCAGTTTATCTAAAGCGGCGGCATAATCTTCTTTTAAGGCGGAATTAATACCAGTAAAAAATATCGGATCGAGGGGATTATTTTCTGGTTTTAACTGTTGAAATTCTAGGAGAGTTTTCCAACCTTTGATAACAGGATTTTCCTCTTTAATAGCACTGATTAATCGGTAAGCATCTGACCATTTTTCTAGACGCATGAGAAATTTTACCGCCATAATAATTAATCGCGGTTCGTTGGGATATTTAGGGAAAAGACGATCAAATAATTGTTTAGCTGCGGGCAAATTATCGAGGGCGATTGCTTCTTGTATTTCTGCTAATCCTGTTTCTAATTCCGATTGTAAATCGAGACGGGAAAATAAGTCTCTAATTTGTTCTTCTGGCAAAGCACCGACAAAACAGGGTAACACTTCTCCCTTGCTGACAATTCGCACATCGGGAACTCCTTCCACATCGTATTGTTCGGCTAATTCGGGATTTTTATCTATATCTATTTTGGCCAGGATAAAATTATATTCACTTGCCAGTTTTTCTAGCATCGGTTTTACCAATTTACAGGGTCCACACCAGAGAGCATAAAAGTCTAAAATCACTGTATTTAGATAGGACTTCTCGATCACTTCACTGTCAAAATTTGTCCCATCTACCTCGATAGAATATCCCATCTATTTCTCCTCTAATAACTTATTTTTCAGCTAGTTTTGTCTAACTTACCTCTTTTACCCAAAGGGCTAATCCTCCCCCTCGTCCCCGGGCTGCTATCATTGTTTCTGTGATCAGAAAATAGGCAAAAAATGCCTGTTTTTTGATACTTTCCTGATAAAAATTCGCTTCACTTACCTGACCATTTCTAATAAAACCTGAATAGAGAGAACGATTAAATAGGGTTAGGTTGAGCCTGGTGAAATCAAAGGCAAGAAGACGGGTTTTAGGAAAAAACTTAACTGGACCGCTTACAGATAGTTTTACTGATCCTAAAAATATCTGATTGCTGACGGTTCCAGAGATAAATTCTCCCGGTTCTAAGCTCTCATTTCTTTGGTAAGAGATGGTAATTTTTAGCCAGGATGGTAGATATCGCCCCTTACCTAAAACAATCCCCGCTCTCTTTTTCGCTTTTTGAGTTCCCGTGATAAAGTATAATCGCCAAGTACCGACCAAAGCCTCAAAAGTCAGATTTTCTTTAGTTTTTTTATTGTTTTTTTCTTTGGTTAAGAGAAATTCCAGCAATTGAGAGACAGGAGGGCGATTATTCTCCTCAAGTATTAGGGGTGAGTCGAGATTTCTAACCATGATTTCAGACAGTGCCAAAATATTTTAACTGAAGCTACCGAACTCGAAAAAGCGATCGATAAACCGGTTGACTCTTATTATAAGTGGACTTTTCCCTCTCCGTCGCTACGGGGAAAATATTTTCCCCTAACCAGGGGGTTTGATGTTGCCGAACAAAATTGGGATGTGCTTGAAATCTCTCCGTCATTTCCAGGGCGATCGATTCCACATCCGACTGTAAAAAAACCCAGCCTCCAGCTACCATATACTTAGCCAAAGCTATGACTAATTCCGGCTGCACGACTCGACGCTTACTGTGGCGCTGTTTAAACCAAGGATCGGGAAATTGAATCGACACCCGAAATAACTTATCTGGGGGCAAAGATTGCAGGAAAATTTCTGGGGTAACATTCATATTGCCAAAAACAAAAGCGAGATTTTTTAATCCTAACCTTTCCCGTTCCTGATTCGCTTCAATTACCAAAGGTTGACGAATTTCAATCCCCAAAAAATTAATTTCTGGATATACTTGAGCCATTTGTAACAAAAATTTACCCCGCGCACAACCAATGTCAAGATGGAGAGGTTGCGTCATATCCTGATAAACTTGATTCCAATCGGGGGGAGCGATCGGATGGCGATATTTATGACTTAAGGGATTGACGTGCTGACGAACGCGAACTTTAGCCAAAGATATTTTCTCCTCATTTCTCCTCGATCAATCTAGTTTACCGATATTTAGCCCAATTGAATGCGATGAATTTCCGTTTCGCCATTCTCAGCGATCCTCATATCGCTTTACCCACAACCATTTTAAACCATTCTAATCGCTTTCATCTGGTGGAAGTGAGTATTCCCGCTTTAAAAATTGTTTTAGACCATCTCATCACCCTTAACCTCGATTTTTTGCTGATTGCTGGCGATTTAACCCAAGATGGTGAACCAGAAAATCATCGTTGGTTAGCCGATTGTTTAGCCACTTTACCCTTTCCCGTCTATGTGGTGCCGGGTAATCATGATGTTTTGAGTTTAACCGCAACAGAAAACCAGATCGGTTTAGGAGATTTTCCCTTTTATTATCAACAATTTGGTTACAGCGACCCCGAACAAATATACTACCAAAAAGAAATTTTACCCGGAGTGCAATTAATCGGTCTTAATTCTAATCAATTTGATGACCAAGGTAAACAAATTGGCAGTTTAGATGTAGAACAATTGCATTGGTTAAAACAGACTTTACCCGCGCTAAAAAACGATCTAGTGATGGTGATGATCCATCATAACGTTATCGAGCATTTACCCGGACAAAGCAATCATGAATTAGGTAAACGCTATATGTTGGCTAATGCGGTAGAATTGCTCGATATACTACAGGAAAACGGCGTAAAATTGTTGATTACTGGCCATCTCCACGTCCAAGATTTGGCTTTTACTAGAGGTATCTATGAAATTACCACCGGTTCCCTCGTCAGTTATCCCCATCCCTACCGGGTGCTAGAATATTGCGAAAACACGGTTGAATTAGCCATAGAATCCTTTCATCTGCAAAATATACCCGGATGGGAGAATTTACCCGCTATTTCTCGGCAATGGTTAGGCGATCGCTCTTATCCTTTTATGATGCGCTTGTTAACCTGCCATCCCCTCAATCTTCCCGTGAGTCTAGCGGAGGAATTAGCCCCAAAATTACGAAATTTTTGGGCAGATGTAGCACAAGGTGACACAATCTTCGATTTTAGCGATTTTCCGCCCCTAGTACGCCGTTATTTCTACGCTTTCAGTGCCATCGATCCCCTCGGTAATCCTCATTTTATCGACAATCAAGCCGTAATTAGTTTCAAGCATCAGTTTACTTATCAGCGCTCAAACTTGCTGGTAGAGTTGAGAGAATAGCTGCAATAAATAACTAACTATAGCTTATAGTTATGGTACGCAGCCGCTATCTTGGCAGAAAATATCAAAAAAAATCAATGGAAGCAATTAAAAAGGAATTTAAAAAAATCGGTTCTCTTACCCTGTTTTTTTTCTTGGCTTTCGGTTATATTCTTCTGATAATGAAATTATTTCTGGAAGAGTATTCGATTACTACCTACGTTTTGGGTAAAGCAATTTTAGGAGCGATTCTTGCTGCAAAAACCGTGGCCATTCTCGACGCAGCCATGAAGCTAGAATGGTTAGAAAATCGTCCCCGTTACGTTAGTGTTCTGTATCGAACCTTTGTTTATACCCTAGCAGCACTGATTCTCGGCTCGATCGAGGGTTTTCTGGAAGCTTATCGGGTAACGCGGGTAATTTCGGAGGCAATGGCCAAATTTTGGCAAAGGGAAAGTTTCTCTCAAATCCTTGCGGTCACTCTCTGTCTCGCAGTGGTTTTTTGTCTCCACAATCTCTGGCACGAAATCGATCGCTATTGGGGTAAAGGCAAATTGAGAAAATTTTTTCTCGATCGCTCCTAAAGTAGAGCAGTTATCTTAATGGTGAGATAGGAAGTTTTCCTTTTGGGGAGTCGGGAGACTCCGAGACTCCGAGACAGTCTTGAATCATACTAAATCCGGTTATTAAAAACTGATTATTTATGACCCCTTTTGCCTCTTGCATGAGCAGAAAACGGGTTTCTCGGAGAAACCCGTTTTCTGTGCGTTACTCAGTTTTCAGTTCACTGATTACTGATTACTGTTCACTGTTCACTGAAAATACACCCCACTTAAGAAGTATGTACGATCGCCCTATCTTTCGCGGGCAACCCCTGCTAGGATAAAATACGGGTGAAAAATTGCTAATCCAAGGAGTACAGACGTGATTGAACCTTTAGTGCTAGGGATTGTCCTAGGCTTAATTCCCATTACCCTAGCGGGTTTGTTCGTTGCCGCCTATTTACAGTACAAACGGGGCAATCAATTCGGCTTAGACTAAATCTATCACGCCAATCCCCCGAATTGAGAAAATCTCCCGTCAAGCTAGGCACTAGACGGGAGATTTTCAACAGGACAAATTTGCCGCTTAACAGATTGTGGCTGCCGGCGTTGCCATCCCTGCAAAACTTATCTGTCTTATTGGGAAAGCGATCGCCTGAAAGTAAGAACTAAACGGCTGTTAAACTAGGAAAACGAAGGACAGTCTCCGTATATTCGGGAACCCATCCGGCGGTAGTGGTGAAGTAACGTACTGCTTTAACCCGTTTACTGGCAGTGAGGTGAAACCAGTGTTCGCTATGGGCCGGAACATTGATGTATTCTTGAGGTTGAATAGTTAATTCCCCCTGAGAGCCATCGGGAAAGACGAAGCCAAAAACTCCCTCCCCATCAATGATATAACGCACCTCATCGTCAGCGTGGGTGTGACAGCGCTCGAATTTGGCCAGTAAAGTATCGAGATTGGCAAGGTCGGGGTGTAAAACGATTAAATCTCTAGCTTGATAACCCGCTTCTTGTTTTAGTTGCTCAAAATAACCGTCTAAGCTGGTTAAAACTATTTCTTTTTCTTCGTCAGTGAGAGAAGCTTGTTTAAGTAGCTGACGGGTGGCCTCGTTTTCGATCGGCCAATAGTTTAAAGTAACATTTAATTTAGCCAATTCCAGACTAATATCGGCTAACTGGGTATAAGTTGTCCCATTCTCTAAGCGTAGTATCGCCATTGGTTATCATCCTCAAGATTACTTTTTCCATTCTAAAGTTTTCCAGAGGCAAGCCGCTCGATTTTTTGCCCCTCGATCCCTTGCCAGTTCCTAGGATTTTCTGCTCAAAAATGCTATTATGGTCTGTATATGGGGAATTAGCTCAGTTGGTAGAGCGCTGCGATCGCACCGCAGAGGTCAGGGATTCGAGTTCCCTATTCTCCATTTGCCAGAGATATTAACCGCTTTTTAAAGTTCAAGAAAGATGATCAACCTCTGTCAACTTCCCAAAAGCTAAAATTTTCCAGTCCACAGCGCAGCGCCAAACCAAAACCATTGTAGCGAATCTGGGGATTTTCTCGATTGATTTTTTGCAGAACTGCTTCGGTGTTATCTTTGCTATTGTCATTAACAACTAGGATTTCATAATCAATTTCATCCTCTTCTAAACGTTCAGATGTTATAGGAAATATCTTAGACAATCTTTACCAGATAAGCAAGACGGCTGACCACTACTACCGAATCACTACCGGGATCAGCTATTTAGTCCCTAACAAGGGAATCGGATGATCGATTGAGGAAGACCTAGTATTTGGCGATCGCATATTAGACAACCAAATGAGCAAAATTATAAAACTCATAAATAGCAAGGATTACAGCCAAAAGTAACATTTCATGAAGATAGACTTGACAAAATCAACGCCGCCTTAACTTGTCAGGCATGAGTCAATCCCTAGATTTTTTGCAGAAGTCGGGACAAAATAAGATAAGATAGTCCGGCAGTTTAAGATTGAAAGATGACTTAGGAACAAGTAAAAACTGTGTGGCGTATATCCAGACACATTTAAGGATATGGTGACAATCCTGGCAGCAGTATCCAAACTAAAACTTAAGGAGATGGGAAGTAGATAATTATTTATCTTACCTTATGCCTCCTTATGCCTGACTCGAACAACATTTATCGAGAGGTGATTATCTTCACCAGAAGAATTCCTCAGCAATTTGGAGTAAACCCTAGATAATTCAATTATGATATTCTTTCAACTTGTAGCTATCGCAGCAACCGCACTTGCTATCACTTTTTCCCTTGGCTATATAATCCTGCGTGCAGTTACTAACTTAACAGTCAAGGAATGTCTGGCACTTGCAGGGGCCTGTGGCATGGCTTTACAGGGAGCGATTGCCTTCATCGGCTTCCTACTGGGCCTTTCAGGGCATAATTTCTTTATCCTGACCACCGTGGTTCTATTTAGCATAGCTCTAGCCTTACTACTGCGGAAACCAACCAAGACTGAGCCGACTGGGAATTATTCTTGGCTGTACCTGTTGATGGTGTTTTGGATAACTCTAGTTGGCATACAGTTGTTCGTCCTGATCTATAGTGGTGCTAACTGGTATGGCGACTGGTGGATGCACTACGATCTTGCCAAAGTCTACCTAGGACAACAGGCAACTGATACTATTTATTTTAACCGTTACATCGTTTCATCTCGCACGCCTTTGTTCAATCTTTTTTCGAGCTACTATCTTGGACTTTTTGGAAATCAATTTAGTATCTATCAATTAAGCTCAATATTGCCGGAAGTTTTTTTATTGGCAATGATTCCGTTGCTATTGCGCCCTCATCAGGTAACAATAGCAGTTATCCTAGTGGCTTTCAATGGTCATATGAATAGCACCAGCATTTATCCTTGGCCGAAGATACTTGCTTCCTTATATGTAATTACCGCCATCTATTTTTATCTCGACCTGAGAAAAAATTCCTCTGGGAATTTTTTCTCTCAATCTGCTGTTGGTTGGGGCTTAAGCTCTGGATTAGCGATGCTCAGTCACCCATCAACCCTTTTTTATGTAGCCGCTATGGTTGCCGACAATATCTGGATAAACCGCCGCAATTTTGTTAACGTATTACGGCAATTATTGGCTCCCTTATCGATAGCATTCGTGACGTTATTACCGTGGATATTGTGGGGCATAAGCGAATATGGCTTGCCAGAATTCTTGCGGGCCTTATCTAACACCACAGGCACCATGACTACCATCGAAAGAGTGATCAATGCCATTGGTAATATAACCAGTACACTTGTACCCATTCCCCTAGGTAAGGCCTTGATCGGTTTCGATACAAATAGCCCAATCATAGGACAGATTGGCAATCCATGGCTGAGATTTTATTATAATGTTCTGCCCGGTGCCTTGAACATAACCATAACTTGCTTGCTCTTATTCGAAGGAGTTAGACGATATTTCAGGAAAAGTTCCTTGCAGTCTATATTGCCAAATTCACTCTTTTTGTCGGTAATCGTCTTTGGGTTTTTAGGTGGTTGCCTGCTGCAACAAGGCTTTAATACTGGCGGTCTAGTTGGTGAGAGCATGACTCCCATAGTCTTTCTCCTCTTGTTAGTTGCCAGTGAATACTTTTATGATCTAGGTGTTAAGTTTCGCCAACTGTTCTTGCTGATTCTTGCAGGCGAATTCTTGATTTCCCGTGGACTTCACTTAGTTTTTCTGGGAATAGGGCATCCCTTTATTTGGGATGACAATTTGAGTCTAAAAAACGATAAAAACCTTGTCTTTGCCAGAGATCTTATAGCAACTCCCTGGCCTGGTTTTCTGATTACTACATTGTCTTTTGTACTATTATTAGTAATTGGATTGAAAGCCTGTTCAAGAGAACAACGCATTTCTAATTCAGCAAACCCTAGATAGGGTATATTGTTGAGTTAGAAAATACTTTTTAGTTCCTTTTCATGGGTGTGAATCCAATCAAAGATATCCTTGATTAGGGTTTTTCCATTGCGCTGAGGCTCCCAACCTGTAGCTTCGATAACCCGGCGAGAATCAGTGATAAAAATTGGCATATCTCCAGTGCGATTTTCGGGAATGGCCTCAATCATTATACTATTGCCGGTGATTTCTTGACATAGTTTTGTGGTTTCGTAAAGAGACAAGGAAAAATCTTGCCCACCTCCCACATTAAAAGTCTGCCCTTTGAATTGTGCTAAATTAGCAATCTGAATATCGATTAAATCGAGTAAATCAGCTACATGAAGAAAATCTCTAACCTGTTTCCCTGTACCCCCATAACCGATATATTTTAAGGACTTCTGAAAGTAATGATTAGCCACCCAAAGGGCAAAAACTCCCTGATCAACTTTTCCCATCTGCCAAGGACCGGTTAAAACCCCACAACGATTAATTAAAGTTCTTAATCCGTAGGCATCCCCATATTCATTAATAATCAGTTCCGATGCTAACTTAGTGGAACCGTAGAGAGAACGGGGCAAATCTAAGGGAAATTTTTCGCTAATCCCAAATTGAGAAACTCCGGGTAAATCTTGCTGTTCAGATAACTGAAAACGAGTATCTGTTTCTGTATAGTTTAATTGATTAAGATAGGTAATGGGATAAACTCTGCTGGTGGAGAGAAAAATAAAATCTGCTTGGTTTTGTCTAGCTAATTCTAAACAGTTAATCGTTCCAATTAAGTTGGTTTGCAAAACATAGCCGGGGGAAGTATAACCAGCTAAAACGGAAGGTTCTGCCGAACATTCTAGGATTAAATCCACTGGCAAAGCGGATGCTTCTAAGTCTTCTGCATTTCTGACATCTCCATGAACAAACTCAATTCCCGCTTGTTTGAGACGGAGAATATTTAATTCAGAACCGCGACGTTTTAAGTTATCTAAAGCGATAATTTTCCAGTCGGGATAACGTTCGGCTAATCCTAAACCTAAGGAACTGCCCACAAAACCCGCACCACCAGTAATTAACACTTGCCTAGTCATCAAAAATACTCCTCTAGATAATAATGATCAAACGACTTGATTCTTTTTCTGTTTGCGCTTATAGTCGCCTCTAGAAAGGTGTTTTTCTAACCAGATAGAGAGAACTATAAATAAATAACGACTGCCCATTTCCTTGAGTTTTAACTTGGAAACCCCCGTGGTACGATTGCGCCAAGTGATGGGAATTGTCGTGTAGGAATATCCTCGCACGATCGCTTTTAAGGGCATCTCTACTGTTAAATTAAAATGGTGAGAGAGTAGAGGGGAAATTCCTTCGATAACCTCCTTACGATAGATTTTAAAGGCGTTAGTAGTATCATTAAATTTTAGCCCAAATAAAACTTGAATGAATAGATTAGCCAAACGATTAACGATTAACTTGTGTCTGGGATAATCAATAACTTTTCCTCCTTTGATAAAACGGGAACCAAAAACGCAATCGTAGCCTTCTTGCAGTTTATAATAATAGTCCACCATGTTATCGGGAGAGTCGGAATTATCTGCCATTACTAATGCCACTGCATCGCCGCTAAAATTTTCTAATCCACAGCGCACCGCAAAACCAAAACCATTGGGATAATAGTTATTGATGTAGCGAATCCGAGGATTTTCTTGGTTGATTTTTTGCAGAACTGCTTCGGTGTTATCTTTGCTATTATCATTAACCACTAGGATTTCATAATCAATTTTATCCTCTTCTAAACGTTCAGATATTAAGTGAGTGGTGCTTTCGATGCAATCTTCTTCGTTGTAAGCAGGAATAACTATTGATAAGGTTTTTACTGCATAGTTATCCCTTGATTGACGTGGGTGAGAGTAACCGTCCATCTCAAAAGCTGGTGCTAATCCTTCTGGATAGTACATTTCTGTCTCATTAGTCTTATTCTTGGGTTTAAAAATTAGGCTATCACTGGCGACATAATTAATACTAGCTCCCACTAAAACCCCGATCATTGTGTTAACTCCGGGGCTAATTCCTAACCAGTTTAAGAAGGGAAATATCAAAAAAACTCGCAGTAAAACTGCTAAACCTGCCGAGAGATGATAGAGAGGAAGTTGTATCAAAATCACATCTCTAATTGTCCAATCTCCCCCAGTCCACACCCAGATTCTATAGATAAAGAAACTAGCAATTAAAGATATTTCTATCGAAATGACATTAGCAATATTTTCCAGAAATGGGGTATTGAATCCCAAGTCGTCAATGAACCAATAAATTAAGAATAAGTTGATTAGAAATGCGATTCCTCCAGCAACGAGAAATCGGAAAATTTTATTGTTGTAGATTTTAGTTAACATAATAGTCTCTTAACACATGATCTGGTTTAGTTTTTTTAGGTCAATATTGCTCTATTAATAACATTATTAATGTACTCTGGTTAACTAATTAACAGAGTCCCTCAATTACTAGCAGTATATTTGGCTAAAAATCACTTTCGTAACGAGGGAAAACTAGCAGATAAAAACTGACCAAAATAATTCTTGATTTACCCTAAATCCAACGGCTAACGTTTTGACTAAAAATCTCTTTGAGAATATCCGTTACTGTGTAGGTTAACTGCCAATCAGGATAATGATTTTTAAACTTACTCACATCAGAAATCCACCAGATATGATCACCAATACGATTAGTCTCCACATACTGCCAGTTTAACTTTTTATCCGCAATCGCTTCACATTCTTGAATAGCTTCTAACATGGAACAATTACTAAAGCGACTACCACCGATATTATAAACTTCTGCTACTCGCGGGGTCTGATAAAAATGATAGAAAGCATTGACGAGATCGTAGCTATGAATATTATCGCGTACCTGCTTACCCTTATACCCATAAATACTGTATTCTTTGCCAATCATCGTACATTTCATTAAGTAGGATAAAAACCCGTGTAATTGGGTTCCCGAATGACTTGGACCAGTTAAACAACCGCCGCGAAAAGAGGCAGTTTTCATCTCAAAATAACGACCGTATTCCTGTACTAACACATCTGCTGCCACTTTCGAGGCACCAAACAAAGAATGTTTACAAGCATCAATACTCATCAACTCGTCAATACCTTGGGCAAAATAAGGATGATTTTCCGAGATTTCCCAACGTAATTCTTTTTCTACTAAAGGCAATTCATTCGGTCTATCCCCGTAAACTTTATTGGTGGAACAGAAAATAAATACTGCTTGGGGACAGTGTTGACGAGTATTTTCTAATAATACTAAAGTTCCGTTAGCATTGACACTAAAATCCATATAGGGATCCTTAGCTGCCCAATCGTGGGAAGGTTGCGCCGCCGTGTGGATAATCAAAGATATATCATGACTATAGGTTTTAAATATAGCTGCAATAGCTTCATGATCCCGAATATCTACAGCATGGTGAATGTATTTATCCCCGTAATCTTGGGATAATTTGGCTCGATTCCACTCCGTCGAAGCGTCTTCGCCAAAAAATACCTGACGCATATTATTATCGATACCAACGACGGTATAACCCTTGTCACAAAAAAACCTCACTGATTCGGAACCGATTAAACCAGCAGAACCGGTCACTAGAACGATCGCCATAACTATATCCTGAATTTTTTGCCTAGTTGTTCAGAAATTTCTCAAGTTGAGAAAACTTTCCCCGACTTTACTAGATAGGTTCACCTTTGTCAATGAAACAGGAGGAGATTCCCTTAACTGCGGCAATTCCCTCAAAAATGATCGTCTTATCCACTAGGAGCGATTTAATGGCGTTTTCTTGCCAATAATCCCTAATTAAGTCCCCATCTCCCCCTGTTAAAATTATCCTGCTCTCTGGATATAAATTTAACCATTCCAGACTGAATTTTTCTATTCCCGCCAAAATTGTATAAATTATCCCACTTCTTATCCCTTCTGCTGTTTCTTTTGCCCACATCTGAGGTAATCTTTCCGATAAGGACACCTCTGGTAAGGCTGCCGTCCGTTCCCTTAAACTGGCTAATTGCACCTTTAACCCGGGTAAAATTGCCCCCCCCACTAGCTTTTTATCCCTATCCACTCCCGTAAAAGTTAAAGCTGTTCCCGCATCAATTACTAAACAGGGAAATCCGTATTTTTTTCCCGCACCTAAGACAGCTAAAGCTCGATCGATGCCGAATGTTGCATATAAATCCAGTAAAAGAATATCTTTTAAAGTAATTATCCGTAAATTGCCATAATTTGCCCATAATTCTCTTTGGCTAGGAACCACCGAGGCGACAACCAATGCACAGTTACATTTATTTGTCAAGAGTTTAGGGAAAATTTGTTGCAAAAATTCATTACTTAGGGGTTCGGTCAGGTGGGGAGTATCGAGACAAGCTAACAGGGTTTGACCGCGAAAATACCCCCAATGTAGCCGAGAATTGCCGATCATCAAACCTATCCAGTCAGTATCTTGCTCAGTCATTTAGTTAGGGTTTGCTGAAAAAGTCTTTTAGTGGGGACAGGGTGTGGGGTGTAGGGTGTAGGGTTTAGTTGGGTTTCATGCTTCAACCCAACCTCCGTTCTGCCATTACTTTAGAAAAATGGTATTAGGGATCAGTAAAAAAGTAAACAGTGAAAAGACATTAGTAAACTTCTATTTAATACTGCACACTTAAAACTCAAATCTGACTCCTGACTTGAAAGAGGGTGTAGGGTGTGGGGTGTGGGGTGTAGGGAAGGAAACCTATTTCATCTGTGGGGGTGAAAATTTTTTCATCGGGACTGACGACCGACGACCGGCTCCTGACTACTGAGTCCTGTTGATCAAAGTAATTACCGTCACTTCGGGGGGACAAAAAAGACGACCGGGAAAATAGGTTCCTAAGCCTCGATTCACATATAATTGATTTTCCCCGACTCGATGAAATCCCTCGGACCATTGCCAGTATCGGACTACTCTGCTAAACTGCCGATGAAAGGGAACCCATTGACCATAGGGTTCGGGCAGCGATCGCCTAAGTCTCTCTAAAACTATCGGTAGGGAACCCATACCCGGGATAGTCACTTGACCTCCGTGGGTATGACCGGATAACTGCAAATCCACGCGCCAATCCTTTAAAAGCATGGCTGTATCGGGATTGTGGGAAAGGACAAGTCTGGGTATATCGGGGGAAATTTGCTCGAGGATTTGCGGGAAAAATTCCCCAGACCAATAATCGGCCAATCCGACGATGGGAAATTTTTCGCCGTAGGGTGTGACGATTTCATTCCAGAGTACCCGAATTCCCACGCTAGTTAGGGCTGATCTGACCGTTTCCCTTGCGTTGGGAAGATAACTGTCATGATTTCCTAAACAAGCATAAATACCCCCTTGACTTTTGAGTGCTTTTATGCTATCTACTAGGGCAAAAATTGGCCTGGGACTATAGGTAATAAAATCCCCCGTCAGGAAGACGAGATCGGGTTTTTCCTGATTAGTAATGGCGATCGCTTCTTGCAATACTGCTAAAGGCAAATGCTGTTCATCGCAGTGCAGATCTGACCACTGCACCAACTTGATCCCTTGCAGATGTGCCGGTAAGTCGGCAATTGCGATCGTTAATCTTTCTACCTGTAGGGATTCTAACCAAAAGGGTCGCATCGGTGAGCCATGGTCGGTGAGTAGTTACCAGTCTATCAATTATTTCCCGATGGGGATGCTTCCGCAAACATCCCCCTCTTGGCCATTAGCCTTGGAATTTATCGATAATTCTCTCCATAGCGGCCTCGACGTTGGCACGACTATTAAAAGCCGATAGCCGGAAATAACCCTCTCCGGCGGCCCCAAAGCCAGATCCGGGAGTTCCCACCACATTACAGGTATGTAGCAGTTTATCGAAGAAATCCCAACTCGATAGACCCTGGGGCGTTTTTACCCAAACGTAGGGCGCATTTACGCCACCATGGACTTCTAAACCGGCGGCAGTTAATTTTTCTCGGATAATTGTTGCATTTTGTAAATAAAACTTGACAAGTTCTTGTACTTGTGCTTGTCCTTCCGGGGAATAAACCGCCTCGGCCCCCCGTTGGACAATGTAGGAAACGCCGTTAAATTTGGTCGATTGCCGACGATTCCACAGTTTCCAGAGTTGCACATCGCTGCCGTCGGCCGCTTTGGCCGTGAGACTTTGGGGAACCACGGTTAAAGCGCAACGAGTCCCGGTAAAACCGGCATTTTTAGAAAAAGAGCGAAATTCGATCGCACATTGCCGCGCTCCCTCGATTTCATAGATGGAATGGGGTAAACTGGCATCGGTGATAAAGGCCTCGTAGGCTGCATCAAAAAAGATAATCGATCCGTTAGCCCTAGCATAATTAACCCAAGCTGTCAAGTGTTCTTTGGTAGCTGTGGCCCCGGTGGGATTGTTGGGAAAACAGAGATAGATTAAATCGACTTTTTCCGTCGGAATCTGGGCAGTAAAGTTATTTTCGGCGGTAATTGGCAGATAAATCAATCCCTCGTATTCGCCGCGTTCGTTGACCTCTCCCGTGTGTCCGGCCATAACGTTAGTATCAACGTAAACGGGATATACTGGGTCAGTAACGGCGATCGAGTTATTATCCCCAAAAATATCGAGAATATTGCCCGTATCGCACTTAGAACCGTCGGAAATAAAGATTTCATCGGCACTTATATCACAGCCGCGAGCCTGAAAATCATGGACGGCGATTTTTTCCCTTAACCAAGCATAACCCTGTTCGGGCCCGTAACCCTTAAAGCTAGAGCGATCGCCCATTTCCTCCACTGCTTTGATCATGGCCTCGCGACAAGCTAGGGGCAAAGGTTCGGTGACATCCCCAATCCCCAGACGGATAATATTAGCATCAGGATTGGCTGCCGCAAAAGCTTGGACTCGTCGGGCAATTTCCGGGAAAAGATAACCCGCTTTTAGTTTTAAGTAATTACTGTTAATGGTTGCCATAATTATTATTCTCGTTTCAGTCGCAACCTTTAATTCTATAATAGTCAGTCGTCGGCCGTCAGTTTTGATCGCCCTCCTTCACGGACTAGGATTGGGTGTAGGCGGTTGTCTTTCGATATACAATCGGATAAAAACCTCTTAATAACTGACATTAGTATGGGTGAATCAAAACGTCGTCAATCGGCCCTGGGTGATAAGTATGGACAGGAAGAAAATATCCTGCCTTGGCTACCAATTACCAAAAGTCAAGCATCCCAAGCTTACAAGTTAACCACTAGGGGTGCCTGGATTGGTATAGGAGTTTTAGCTGGGGTTTGGGTGGTTATTCGCTTTGTCGGGCCAGCTTTCGGTTGGTGGAATGTGCAGTAACCCGCTAAGGCTGCCTCAGTTTGGGGGTTAGGGTTTTAGGGTGTTGGGGTTTTAGGGTTTTAGGGTGATAGGGTGTTAGTTGAAATTCCCCCACTCCCCCACCTCCCCACTTCCCCACTTCCCCACTTCCCCACTTCCACCGGAAAATTAATTTTATTGGTTTGCCAAGATCTGGTCATCGATCGCCAAGTCGATTTCTTGCCGATCGCGACCGGAAGGGAGATAATCATTCTGGAAGGAGTCTGTTAAACCACTGACGAGATCATATTCGGGCTGCCAGTTTAACTCCCGGGTAGCTTTATTAATATCAGCGTAGAAATGTTGAACCCGCAGGGGGAAAGGTTTCTTTTTGCCGAAGTCAAATTTTTTGGGGTTATAGTTAACAATCTCGATTTCCTCGGCATTTTTCCCCATGGCTGCCGCGCAAGCTTTTGCTAAACCGTTAAAAGTTACATAGCGATCGCCTGAAATATTATACACTTGACCGATAGCCTGAGAATTACCCAATACTGCAGCCATGGCCCGGGCTAGATCAGCAACGTGACCGAATTGGGTAAAATGTTCCCCATGACTAGGTATAGGAATAGGACGATTACGAACCAAACGGTCAAAAAACCAAGCTTCTAGGTCATTATAGTTGCCCGGTCCGTAGATATAAACCGGACGGATAGAAGTCCAGGGTAAACCCATGTCGCTTAAATAGTTTTCTGTCTCGTGTTTTCCCTTGTGGCGACTTTTGGGATCTAGTTTATCCCCTTCTTTATGGGGCATTTGGTCGGATTTTAGATAAACCCCCGCCGAGCTAACATAGACAAAATGCTCGATTCTGTCTCTAAATATCTCGACGAGGGGCTGAGTATCACTTAATTCTCTGCCATTATTATCGAAAATTGCCTCAAAACTCTCATTTTTAAGCTTTTCTTTCAGTTGCGCTGGATCAGTGCGATCGCCGTGAATCTGTCGTACTCCGGCAACCGGAGCGGGTTTATTGCCACGATTGAATAATACTACCTCATGACCCTGTTCTACTAACACTTTAGTCAAAGAAACGCCGATAAATCTGGTTCCACCCATAATTAAAATTTTCATAAGTCGCCATTGTCAATATCAAGGTTATAAGTAGGTGGGTGTTAAAAATTGTCAGATTTCCCCCCTTATCAAGGGGGGATTAAGGGGGGGGCAGGGGGGATCAAAGACAAAATCTATCTTCACTTAACTTATTATGCCTCGATCGGTGCAGTTTGTGGCTTGTTACTTGTTGGGTTTTAAGCGTATCCCATAACTATAATACTAAATCCGTTGAGTATAGGCTACATAAGTACCGCGCGCAAAATTAATTACACATCTAAGCCACTACTCCGTCAGAATTCTGGTGTGAGGAAACAGTGAACTGAAAACTCAAATCCGATCCCTAATAGCCGTCTCCCGTCTCCCATCTCCTGTCTCCTGTCTCGGAGTCTCGACTAGGAAATTAATTTTGCACGACTACTTAGAAAATATCGGTATAGTTTGCCGAATCGAATCGAAAAATCAAAAAGCAATCTGTCCTCATTGTGGGTTAGAGAGCGATAAACTACACCAAAATCATCGACATTTAGTCAAAGATTTACCAATCTCAGGACAACCAGTGTACCTACAAGTTAATCGTCGTCAATTTAAGT
>SFBL01000059.1 GCA_007095785.1 Microcystis aeruginosa Ma_SC_T_19800800_S464 | reverse complement strand
TCCCCCACCACCCCATTCCCCCACCACCCCATCACCCCATCACCCCACTTCCCCAAAAAAAATCTTTCCAGGGGGTGATAGGTTTCCTGAAACAGGTGGGTAAGTTGTTCATAGAGAACAAAAAAAACTGACTAAAGGATACACCCATGAACTCTACCTTCAAATTCAAACTCATCCAAGCTCTCAACAAAAAGAACCGTAACAAAGGTTTCACCCTCATTGAACTCCTAGTTGTTGTTATCATCATCGGTGTACTCGCCGCCATCGCTCTCCCCAACCTCCTCGGTCAGGTGGCCAAAGGCAGACAAGCGGAAGCTCGCAACAACCTCGGTACCATTAACCGCGCTCAACAGGCTTACCGTTTGGAAAGTGGTACCTTTGGTGATTTCTCCAGTACAGATCCTGCTAATAACGAATTGCCCGTATCTATACAACCTAAATACTACGATTACCCCAACTCTACTGGCAGTGAAACCGAGTCCGTAACTGGTGCAGAGGCTATCGATGACTACACCAACGATATTCGCAACTACTCTGCTGGAGTCGCTCAAAACGCAGCGGGTCAGTTTGCAGCTATCATCTGTGAAGCAGGTACCCCCGATCAAGCGGATGATGTTGTCGCTGTTCCTGATGCTGCTAACGATGAAGGTGGCACTTGCACTGCTGGTAGTCTATTCAACTAGAAGATATTCTTCCCAGATTGCCTAAAAGCTTTCTGGCATAATAACCAACAATTGATACTCTAGCGGAAGGTGGCAGGGAAATATTCTCTTGGAACCTTGCGCTTTTGATTTTTTTCGGGAAGTGGGGATTTTTCAGTGAACAGTGAACAGTGAACTGATAACCCTAACACCCAAAATATAAGCTAAGACCTATTTGACCGGCTTATTCTTAGATTAGCCGAATCTCCCCCCCAACCCCTAGAACTGTTTCATTCTCCGAATCTAATTCTTTTTTTGCTACCCTTAATCGCGAGGTAAGCTAGGGAGTAGGGGAGTACAGGTTTTTGCTCTCATAGTAGGTTGATTCATGAATCAACCTACAAAGCACGAGGTTTTGAAAAATTTTCAGCTATATATTTCCGAGAAATCGCATAAAAACTTTGCCAGATAGGGATTTGAGAGAATGAAACACCCCCCCCAACCCCCCCGACATCGGGGGGATAGGCAACTCCCCCGACATCGGGGGGATAGGCAACTCCCCCGACATCGGGGAGGGGTTGCCTATCCTAACCAAGAAGTTAATTTTAACCTATTACTTATTGCCGGGGACTAACCATGAAATACCTTCTTTTTTTAGCAATCAAATCACAGGGAAAAAAAGCGAGGGGTTTTACTCTAATAGAATTGTTAGTAGTGGTGATTTTATTGGGGGTTCTCGCTGCCATCAGTTTACCGAGTCTCTTCGGACAAATCGCCAAAGGTAGGCAAGCAGAAGCGCGCGCAACACTGGGATTAATCAATCGCGCCCAACAGGGTTATCGTTATGAAAAAGGGACTTTTGCTACTTTATCTGAACTATCTCTGGAAGCTGCCACTATTTCCCTAACATTTTATAATATCAGCGAAGTAGGAACCCCCAATCCTGTTGGAGTCGCCTATCAAGCGAATGCTTTGGCTCCATTTGATGACGATATTAAAAATTATGCCGGAGCAGCCGGACAAACGGCAGCCGGGGCCTATACTGGTATTGTTTGTGAGGATGAAACTCCTTTAGAAGATAATGTTTCTACCAGTAATGACGACGGCGAGCTTGATTGTGTTGATGGCATTAGAATTAATTAAAATAACCCCCAAAAATCTTTTATTTTTGTTAAGGTTATTGACTTTTATTTAAAGCTATGCTATACGCACAAAAATCTCTCAATCTATCCTTACTTAAAACTCTGGGTTTAGTCGCCGTTATCGGTGGACTAATCATGGCTATTGTGGAAATGCAACAGGAAAAGGTGAAAACCTTGACCAAAGAAAAGTTATTAGAGAGAAATTATGCTCAAGAATCTCGCCTAGAAAATGCTCAGGTTGAGTTATTAAAGAATATACCTTCTTTTGGCTTTGATAATATGTTAGCCAATTGGTCAATGTTACAGTTTATACAATACTATGGCGATGGGGATGCTCGCAGGGAAACTGGTTACGGTTTAAGTCCGGATTTTATGGAAATTGTCACTAAAAATGACCCGAAATTTGTCCGTGCCTATTTGATGATGTCCGTCGCTTCTTCTGTCAATGCTGGCAAACCGGAAAGAACGATTGAGATTATGAATAAAGGTTTATCAAAACTCACTCCTGATGTCACCGATGCCTATTTTCTTTGGTTATATAAAGGAGTGGATGAACTATTATTTTTAGGTGATATTCCTGCGGCCAAAAAATCCTATCAAATGGCTGGCGATTGGGCAAAAATTGCCGGTAATGAATTTATCGAAAAATCCGCTAGGGGGACAGTAAAATTTTTAGAAACTAATCCCGATAGTCGCGCTCCTAGAGTCGGTGCTTGGATGTTAGTCTGGATAAATAGCAAAGACGAAGAAACCCGCAGGTTAGCTAAGGAAAATATCGAAAAATTGGGCGGTAAATTGGTGATTAATAATAATCAAGTGATGGCAATTCCCCCCAAGGATTAGGGGTTGACATATTTTTTATCCTGCCAAAACCTATGATTTAATAAGCCATTAATATCCTCAGCAAAGGGACAAACATCGGGAAAATTAGAGTCTGGATAATCCTCTTTCACCGCTTCTAAAGCTTCTCGATAACATTCTTCTAAAATCTCGATCATAAACCTTTGCAAACTAGGAGAATACTTAAATTCCTTCTTTAAATCGTTGCGAAAATTTCTAATTTCAATTTCCCATCCCCGATAACAATCGGGAAGAACCACATAACAACGTTTTAATAAATGTTCTAATAAACGAGTTAAAAAATTATCGACCGCTTTGCGTTGACTTTTCCCCAAAGATTCCACCTCCTCGATCAAATTCTCTAAATCAACCTGAGATAAATCCCGAGATTTTAATTGCTTAACCGTCTTCTCTATCCACAAAGCAAAATCTTGATCATACAGATTTTTTACCTTTGCTAAAGTCATAATTTTTCTCCCTGTTAAACTTAAATTTATTCCTTGAAAATCACACTAAATCTGGTTATTAAAGACTGATTATTTATTCCCCCTATTGCCTATTGCCTCTACTCAACGGATTTAGTATCAAAGTTTAGCCTTCCCAAAACTTATGATTTAATAAACCATCAATATCATTGGAAAAAGGATAAACATCGGGGAAAATAGCATCATATTCAATTCGCATATTTTCCACCGCTTCCTGATAACAATTATCCCAAATATCGGTTAAAAAACTGCATAAACTAGGGGAATCTTTAAGGATATCTTTTAACTTCGATTGACAGCGTTTAATTGTTACTTCCCAACCTCGATAACAGTCGTAAAAAAGAAGATAACGGCGTTTTAAAGCGTGTTCAAATAATGTAATTAGACGGTTTTTTAGTTCCCTTTTATCTCGTCTTCCCAAAGATTCCACCTCCTCGATCAAATTCTCTAAATCAACTTGAGATAAATCCCCAGATTTTAATTGTTTGACCGTCTTCTCTATCCACAAAGCAAAATCTTGATCATAAAGATTTTTTACCTTTGCTAAAGTCATAATTTTTACCCTCAAAAAGTGCCGACCTTTGGAGTGATTGGGGGGAAAATTCCTGGACTTTTTTCCTGAAAATTAGGTAATTGACCACCTGAAAATGAGTAAAACCCCACACCCCCCCCCTGCCCCCCCGATGTCGGGGGGGCAGGGGGGGGGAGAGATTCCCTCTGGTTTGGCTGGATACGTCCTGTCAGATTAAGGAAACTCAGTGAACCAAGAATCCCTCGCTTTTAGCGACGGGAGTGTCAATTTCACTACTACTTAGCTCAGTCATCAGCGAACATCTTTAGTAATACACTTGTACAATCTAGGGCGCAGAATCTGCGTCCTAGATTGCTTAATATCTTAGCGGGTTAAGGCGGCGCCTCTTTCGTATAAAGTGCGGGCGTAATCGGTCCAAGTACCTTGGCCCCAATAACGGAAACAACTGGTTTGCACGAGCAAATTATAAAGCAGTGCCTCCAGATAATCTGGTCGTCGGGTGAAGCTAGGATCCGCCTGTACTAAAGGATCATATTTCTCGTGGAATTGAGCGCTTAATTGGTTCATCGGTTCGAGGACATTTTCGTAACCGCGCACCCAACTGAGATCATTTGTCCAAGATGCCCCATCCATGCTAAAACGGTGGTCGGTCTGTTTTAACTCAGCGATCGCCTGTTCTACCGCCTCTGGGGTAGCGGCATCCGGATTAACTCGCTGCCAGATTTTCTGCTGGTGTACGGCTTGAATTGGGGGATAATCTTGGGGATTAACGCCAGCAGCCTCGATTAACTCCAGATATTCCGTACCGTTAAATCCTGCCACACTGGAACCCCCCTGCATTTCCCGCCAAGGATTGGGAAAATCGCGAGGAAATTCATTCATCATCACGCCGCCATTTTCACCGTCGGCAATCTGGGAACCTAGGGAAGGAACCCAAACGCCGCCGATTTGCTGTTTACCGCGGCATTTGGCCTCGTGGTAGGGTTGCATTTGGGCGACTAATTTGGTGTCGGAACCCTGGGTTTTAATCAAAGCAGTAATCGCAATCACTTCACCGCGAGAATTGCGGGCCACCAAGCGATTAGGAATATATTTTTGTTCCTGACTCAATCCCGAACCGTCGAGATTTTCCACCGAGTGTTCCTGTACCAATAACCAACGATAGCCGCATTCTTTCAGAGCTTTAATATACTCGTAGAGGGTATCGGGATGGTTAGGAAGGTGCATTTCCGGGGGAGAGAACCCTTTGACTCGTTTCAGAGCATCCAGGCCAAAAATCGAGGCAAAATAGGTTTGCCATGCTTGCATCTGTAATTTTAGATCGGGAATCGGTGTGGAAGGAGCCACCGCATGACTCCACATTGTCCCCAACCATTCCACATAAGGTTGATATTGACTGTTACAGGTGATTAATTTGAGTTTATCGAGGATATCCTGCCGTCCCATCTGCACCAAACCCCAGAGGAGATTGCCGGAATAATCGAGCATAATCCGGGGATTACAGCCTTCCGCCACCAATTCCGGGATAAAATCGCCCATGCGACTGTAGCACCAGGCAAAAACGCTGGCATTATGGTTATCACCATCCCCTTGATGCTCGAACATATGCTGGAGATTGCAGATTAATTCCCCGTTAACACCCGCCGGGATGGTGGGTTGGTGCATATGCAAGGCACAGGCAAAACCAGCGTTGATATGGTCTAATTTGAGATTTGTTGTCGGTAAAAAGATCGGATCATCGTGATTGACAATCCCTGCGATTTCCTGTTCCCAACCGCAAATAGTCGGTAGTCCGGGGCGTATTTCCGTGATAGGGTTCGATTTCGATGATACGGGTGTAGCGATCATAATTTTTCAGGCGAATAGATTGAGATAGTTTATCCCCACTCTCCCAGGGACAACTTTTTTTACTGGCAACGGGTCACTCTTGACTGTTCACTGCTAACTGAGCTAAGAGTGCGGACTTGATCCTATCCCATTTATACTGGGAGTAACCCCCTCCAGACACAAGCCTTCGTAACTCGTTAAAAATCAAGATGATTCTTTACTGAACTTAACCTATCCTCGCACTATGATCCAAACAACTATCCGCCCTTTTACCTGTAACTTTTAACCATGTTCTCGGCGACTACCGAAATTCTTGTTATCTTCTTCCTCATCCTCCTCAATGGAGTCTTTGCTCTCTCGGAAATTGCCATTGTCTCGGCGCGCAAAATCCGTTTGGAACAATTAGCCAGAGATGATCGAAGGGCGGCGGTGGCCTTAAAATTGGCCAATGATCCCAATCAAATTTTATCGACGGTGCAGATTGGCATTACCCTCGTGGGTATCTTTGCCGGGGCCTACGGAGGAGCCAATTTATCGGCAAGTGTGGCGAAATTATTGGCGCAAGTTCCCGTTTTAGCCCCCTACAGTCAAGCTTTGGGATTAGGATTAGTGGTGTTAATTATTACCTATCTATCCCTAGTGGTGGGGGAATTAGTGCCGAAACGGTTAGGTTTAAGTAATCCTGAAAAAATCGCTATCCTCGTTGCTGATCCTCTGAATAGGTTATCAAAAATTGTTTCGCCCGTTGTCCATCTTTTGAGTCAATCAACTAATCTGATTCTCGGTTTGTTGGGGATTAGCGGTAATAATAATGATTCCCCAATTACGGAGGAAGAATTGAAAATTATGCTTAAACAGGGAACCGAAGCGGGAACCTTTGAGGAAGCAGAACAGGATATGGTGGAAAGGGTGTTAGGATTGGGTGATCGCCGAGTAAGTCAGATTATGACCACGCGTCCAGATGTTGTTTGGTTAGATTTGGAAGATAGTGCCGAAATTAACCGCCAGAAGCTAATTGAGAGCAATCATACCCGTTTTCCTGTGTGTCAGGGCAGTTTAGATGAGGTTTTGGGGGTAATCGAAGTCACAGACTTATTGGCCGATTGTTTAAACGGTGAAAGTTTCGACCTGACGAAGGATTTACAACAGCCGCTTTTTGTGCCGGAAAGCACTAGGGGTTTAAAGGTTTTAGAATTGGTACAGCAAAGTGGTCATCATATTGCCTTGGTAGTGGATGAGTACGGGGTGATTCAAGGATTGGTGACGCGTCAGGATATTTTAGAGGCAATTGTCGGCGATTTACCCCAATTAGATAATATTGAAGATGCTCAGATCGTGCAGCGGGAAGATGGTTCTTGGTTGATTGATGGCACAGTGGCGATCGAAGATTTTAAAGAGTTATTTGAAATCAGTGAATTACCCGGGGAAAAACAGGGCAATTATCACACTCTAGGGGGTTTTATTATTACCCATCTTGGTAGGATTCCGGGGGCTGCCGATCATTTTGAATGGCAAAGGTTGCGCTTGGAAGTGGTGGATATGGACGGTAATCGCGTCGATAAGGTTTTAGTCACGCTCTTGTTGGATGATTTGTAAGTAATTGTTAGTAAACCTCTAGATTTTTTCAAGCTTGTGAAGACCGATACAATTTTTTATCAACTCTTGCAAACTTTTCCGGGGTTAATTTTTGAATTACTGGGAGAATCGACTCAGAAAGCTGAAAATTATCAATTCTCCTCCCGAGAAATCAAAGAATTAGCGCGTCGTTTTGACGGTATTTTTTTACCGACCACTGCAGCACCGGAACTAATTATTTACTTTGTTGAAGTGCAATTTCAGGATAAAAGTGATTTTTATTGGCGATTTTTAACAGAAATTGTCATCTATCTCAATCAGTATAAACCCGTTCAGGATTGGATGGCTGTAGCTTTATTTGCCTCCAGGGATCTCGACAATAATTTTCCCTATCAACTGCGGGGATTTGAGATAACGGGACAGATCAGACGTATTTATTTAGATGAATTAATTGATAATCTGCATCCGTCTCTGGGTTTAGGAATTATTCAGTTAATCGTCGCTACACCCCAATTAGCACAGCAACGAGGAAAACCACTTTTAGAAAAAGCGATCGCTGAAATTGATGATCTAGTTTTCCAGCAAAAAGTTGTAGAATTAATTGAAAGAACCTTGGCTTATAAATTTACTAATCTTAGTCGCGCGGAGTTAGAAGCTATGTTCGGATTAGATGATCTCAGACAAACTCGACTTTATCAAGAAGCTAAAGAAGAAGGTCGTGAAGAAGCTAAAACTCAAGCGATCGCTGGTTTACTGGCTTTAGGTTTAAGTATAGAACAGATTGCCACTGCTTTGCAGTTAGAACTTACCAAAGTACAAGAGACAGCGGCCAAATTATCCCCCCCAAATTAGCAGGATAAATTATTAGGTTTCTCCCTGATTTTACCCTATTCATTCATATTACGATAGGTAGCCACTGCCGAGGGAGAAATGCGATTGAGATAACGGAAAATCCAATATTTTAAGACTGTATCCAAGATAACGGGAAAAGTTGCAATAAAGAGAAAATTAAGCTGGCGATTTTCTGGTAAACCGAAATGACGACTTAACCCTTCTAGGATCACTTCCCAACCGTGGGGAGAGTGGAAACCGACAAATATATCGGTAAAGAGAATAATTAAAAAAGCTTTAGCTGAATCGCTAAGGTTATAGAGAATGCCATCCAGAAAAGACTTGACAATCTCGATTTCTCGACGACTAAAAGCGACAACAAAACCAAAGGCAATCAGGGAACAAATATCGGCGAAAATATTAGCGATCGCATTTAAACCTCGTTGGCGAAATTCTTCACTTAGTACCGCTGCTTTTTTAGTAATTTCTCCCTCGATTTCTTCGTTAGATAATTTGGGTGCTAAACCAATCATACCTCGAAAATGTAAAGCTTCCTCAAATCTTCTCAATTCCGAAAAAGCCTCTTCTTCTAAATCCTGATTGATAAAAATAAACTGTTCCTGTTGTTGGAAATATTTATTAACCAAGGGGGTAATCAGGAAAGTTTTGGTTAATTGCTGGGTTAATAAAGGAACAATAATTAACAGTAAAATAAACTTGAGAGAAATGGCTGTTTTATAACGAGAATTGCGAAATTTCTTTAAAACTGCCTCCTCCGATTCCTCCGCTTGGGGATCGATTTCCTGTTTAATGCGATTAAAAGTATTGACAAAAGAACGGGGTAAAACCCCCGGTTTTTCCGTAGCTTTTTGGGATTTATTACTTTTGATTATTTCCTCATCTTCAATACTACCCGCTGCTAAAAAAGAGCGATTTCTAGAAGTCTTATTTTTGGCTGTTTCCTGCTCAAAATTTCTGTTCTGGAGACTTTTGGGGACATCTTGCAGCTCTTCTTGCCAATAATTATCTTGATATTTTCCAATAATACTATCGATAAACTGAAGTTTTTTCAGACAAACATCTGTGGTGACAGTAATGACCCCATTATTAATTGTTGGTTGATTTGGTCCGAAAGTATTAACGATCGAGCGACTAGCTTTAAACTCCGTCAATCTGACTTTAATTTTTTGCAAATAACCTTTAACTTCTGCGATAAAATAGGAATTAGTGCTGCTGCCATAATTCGAGAACTCATTCGCCACTTTTCGCCCTTGAAAATGCTTATCTTCTATTTCCTTAATCTTCAAAGCTGCATGATAGGCCTCATCTAAAGAACGTTCAGGAGTTTGTAATAACCATTGATTAACACCTTGCAAAATCCGATTAAGATTCATAGGAAACAATTACTTCCACAAGGGAGAAAAGCTAGAGTACCGATCAGTCATCTTAACAAATACAATCGAGAAAAAACGATGTCAATCATACCAATTTGGATCGAAGGTGGCACGCGATCAGGAAAAACCACCGCTTTAGTCGGGGAATTTCGGCGCTGGGTGTCTCGCGATCGCTCAAAATCATCCCCCCTTCCTCGATCGATCTTAGTTTTCGCTGCCAACGATGATAATAAACGGGAATTAGCCGATCGATTAGCCATTGCTGTTAGGGGTAGCTATCCGATTCTCTGCAAAACCCCTTTAGGTTTTCTCACCGATGAAGTCATCCTGTTTTGGCCGTTAATTTTCGAGTTTTTGGAGCTAAAAGCGCAATTTCCCCGCCGATTACGCCCAGAAACGGAGCAGGAACTCGCCACCCGTCTCTGGCAACCAGCAATCGCTAAATTCTTCCAGCTTACTAGCATAAGTGAATATCGTTTCGTCCGTCAAGTTCTCGATTTGTTACAATTAGCCGGCGCTAGTGGTGTTCCCGCAGAAAAGATACCCGAAAGATTAGCCGACGGATTATCAGAAACAGATTTAAAACGAGTTTTAGCGATTAATGAGCAGGAAACACCAGAAAAAGTGGGAGAATTAATCATTCAATGGCGTGATTGGTCTCTAGAACGTGGTTTATTAAGTTATGGTATCATCTACGAACTCTATTGGCGCTATTTATTCCCTGATAGTCGTTATCAACAGCAACTATTAAAACGCTTCCGGGGAGTTTTTGCGGACGATGTGGACGATTATCCAGCTATTGCCAAGGATTTACTCAGTTTTTTCCTCGATCATGATTGTTTTAGCGTTTTTACCTACAATCCCCAGGGAAAAATTCGCTTAGGATTAACTGCCGATCCCGATTATCTACAAAAATTAGCGGCACGCTGTCAAATTATGCCATTATCTACCACTGACGGGTTAGCTGTTCAGTTTAGCGAGACGGTTCTCTCCTTAATCAGCGACGGTGACTATCGTGGCAATCTTCCCAATCAATTCATCTCCCTGCAAACCACCTCTCGCGCTGAATTGTTACGGAAGACAGGCACAGCTATTATTCAAGCAGTGAAGCAAGGAGCAGTAAAAGCCGAAGAAATCGCCGTTATTGCCCCCGGTTTAGACGAAATCGCCCGTTATAGCCTGATGGAAATTTTAACCGGTGCCGGGATAGCCGTTCAACCCCTCAACGAACAACGACCCCTGATCAGTTGTCCTCTGATTCGGGCATTATTGACCCTTCTCGCCCTTGTTTACGCAAATTTGGGGCGTTTAGCCCCCCAAGAGGCCATAGCGGAAATGCTGGTGATTTTTAGCCGTTATCGCTGGGATGAAGAACAAAATTTAATTCCCGATATCGATCCGGTTCGCGCCGGATTAATTGCCGATCATTGTTATCAAGTGGATCTGGAAAATCCTCGTTTATTAGCGATCGAAACTTTTCCCCGTTGGGATCGCTTAGGACAAAAAGCTTGTACTGCCTACGAAAGAATTTGTCACTGGATCGAAGGGATGAAAAAACGGCAGCAAGAAGCCAAACTTTTCCCGATTTTTGTCTTAAATCAAGCGATCGAACAATTATTAAACGATGGGGAAAATTTGCCCTTCGATCACTTGGCAGCTTTGCGAGAATTAATGGAAACTGCCCAACATTTTTGGGAGATTGATCGCCGCTTGCGTGAGAGTGAACCCTCTTTTCAAAGTCCCAGCGAAACTATTAGTCAGTTTATCCAACTTTTGCGTCGTGGCACAATCACTGCTAATCCCTACCCTGTGCGACAATTTATTAAATCTTCCTCAGCAGTTACCCTAGGCAATATCTTTCAATATCGTTCTTTTCGTTCTAGTCATCGTTGGCATTTTTGGCTAGATTGTTCCTCCCCACTCTGGGAACAAGGAGGTGCTTCCACTCTTTTTGCTGCGCCGATTTTTTGGCGAGAAAGTCCCTATCAACGCTGGACAACGGAAGCAGAATTAGAGGAAAATCAGGCACGTTTACAGAGAATTTTAAGGGATTTATTAGCAAGGGTAAGCGAAAAAGTTATCCTCTGTTACAGTGATTTAGGAGTATCGGGAACCGATCAAACCGGACAACTTTTATCCTTAGTACAAGCGGCAAAAGAATATGATTAAGGACTAGAACAAAATTAACTTCTTGGTTAGGAGAGGCAAAAGGCAATAGGCAAGAGGCAAAATGGGGAAATAAATAATCAGTTTTTAATAACTAGATTTAGTATAAGGCCTTTTGGGGTTGTCAATTAAAAGCTACCAACTCCGAACCACACAAGGGTTCTATCCAGCGCTCACAGTTTTGCTGATCCGCTAAACTTTTGATTGATGATACCAGTTGAGTTTTGATACCTTGACGTTTAATCGGGGGAACAATAACGGTTGTTTTCATGAAAAACTAATAGAGAATTAAATGAATAAACTGGGGGAAACATTGAAAATCTCTCCTAAAAATTTCCCTTGAGCTTTACTAATCGATTGCTTGCCATTAACAATTTCTGAAACCACACCCTTAGAACCAATTTTACCAACTAAATCAGCTTGTTTCATGTTGTTAGCTGACATTAAGTGTAATAATACTTCCTGAGGTGAAGCTGGTTCGGGTTGAGGTTGTTTGGCATCAAAATCCTTAATAATTGTCGCCATCAATTCAACCACCGCAGTTTCTTCTGGTAGTCGATCCTGTTTACTAATTAGATCAAGCAGAAGATGACGATCTTGTTGATATTCTTCCTCATTTTCAATAATCTTGGGTTGAAATTTAGTCAACAGTTGATTATAAATATTTTGGTCAAGTACTAGGGTCATTTTTCTTTCGGTTAGACTGAACTTTTTGGGTGTGTTACTACTTAACTTAAACCAGTGATTTTAACCAAGCGTACCAAGCATCTAAACCTTCTCCAGTGGTAGCAGAAACTTGAAAAACTTTCAGATTGGGATTAACTTGATAGGCGTAATCTAAACAGCGATCGAGGTTAAAATTAACGTAGGGTAGTAGGTCTATTTTTGTCAAGATCATGACTTGAGAAGCGTGGAACATATAGGGATATTTAATCGGTTTATCTTCTCCTTCGGTGACGGAAAGAATGACGACTTTGGCATTTTCTCCCAAATCAAATAAAGCAGGACAAACTAGATTACCGACATTTTCGATCATGACTAAGGAATTCATCGGTGGATCGAGTTCGATTAATCCTCTCTCTACCATTGATGCTTCTAAATGACAACCTGTTCCGGTGTTAATTTGGATAACCTGACAACCGGTTTCACTAATTTTTTTAGCATCATTAGCTGTAGCTTGATCTCCCTCAATGACACTGATAGGAATAGCGGTTTTTAAATCGGCAATTGTGCGAGTTAACAGGGTAGTTTTTCCCGAACCGGGGGAAGAAACTAGATTAAGAGCAACAGTTTTTCTTCCCTTCAACCAACCGCGATTTTGTGCCGCTAACAGATTATTTTTTGCCAGCAGATTTTGCTCAACTTGGAGAATATTACCATGAATTTGAGCGTGAATTTCCGCGGGATGATGGGGATGCTCATGCTCGTGATCGTGATGGCTATGACTAATAACAGTACCATCGGCTAAAATATGTTCATGGGTTCCCTTTTGCGGATTAGTTACCGTTACTTCCGAGTTATCAGAACAACCACAGGTTACACACATAAGAATTCTGTCTCCAACGATTTAAGATTTAATTCTTGACCCTGTAAAATGATTATATTGCGACTACCACATCGATCGCAGATTCCGTAGGGATATTCTAGTTCTAGCTCATTTCCGCAATCTTGGCACTGTCCTAAACCAGAAATTTCCAGAATCTCTAACATTGCCCCCTCTATATTAGTACCTTGACAACAGGTATCAAAACAAAAAGCGATCGATTCTGGCATAATTGCCGTTAGTTTACCAATCTCTAACACCACGCGCCTAACTTTCATTCCTCGGGAATGTTCTAAAGCAAGTTCGATAATATTTTGGGTGATTCCTAGTTCGTGCATTTTCAGTTATCAGTTATCAGTTATCAGTTATCAGTTATCAGTTATCAGTTATCAGTTATCAGTTATCAGGGAAATTTCAACTAAAACCCCAAAACCCCAACTATCTGTTTTTTTAGTTTTCACTTTTTCCTTTAAAAGTGTCTCCTGTCTAATTAATGTGTGGAAACGGGGTCTATACTGATAGTTTCTTCAGCAAAATAGTCCTAAAAGTCTTTCCCAGTAAATATTTCACGATTCTATAAGCAAAAATTATCACACAAAGTCGAGAAGAGCCATTAACAGGCTCTTTTGGATTTGGTGGGTAAAATGTATTCTAAGATACAGTCCTGCTGGCGAGGGAGTGGAAGGAACCACACCAGACACAGAGGACACAAAGATTGATCGAGCCTATGTAAGTTAAACTTATCACACAGAACCTAGAAGAGCCATTAACATATTCTCGGTAATTGTTCACCGACTAACATATCAAGAATTCTGTTAGTGCCGAAAGGGGTTTTTAGGTAAACTAAATTGGGGGGAGAAGCGACGACTTCCCCGATAGAAGCGGCATTTTTGCCGTCAGGATGGGAACGCATCACTGCTAAAACGCGATTTTCAGCCTCTGGTGGCACAACAAGGACTAATTTGCCCTCATTTGCCAGATAAAGCGGTTCTAAGCCCAATAATTCGCACATTCCTCGCACTTCTTCCCGGATGGGGATCGCCGTTTCCTGCACCTCTATTCCCACCCCTGAACTTTGGGCAAATTCGTTTAAAACCGTGGCTAATCCGCCTCTAGTGGCATCCCGCATCGCTTTCACTTGCGGGCAAACTGCCAGAATTGCAGAAATTAAAGAATTCAGTGCTTGACAATCGCTTTCAATTGTGCATTGTAGGTCTAATTCGCCCCTGGCAATCAGAATGGCGGCACCGTGATCCCCCAGAAAACCGTTCAGCAAAATGCGATCGCCAACTTGTAAATTATTCGCCCCAGAATTGATTCCGGCTGGAATTACTCCCACTCCAGAGGTATTAATAAATATTTGATCCCCTTGTCCCTTGGGAACGACTTTTGTATCCCCAGTGACGATTTTAACCGCTGCTTTGTCGGCGGCTATTTTCATGCTGGTAACGATGGTTTTTAGGGTGTCAATAGATAAACCTTCTTCGAGGATAAAACTACAACTGAGATAGAGAGGAATTGCCCCACCGACAGCCAAATCATTAACGGTTCCATTGACTGCTAAACTGCCAATATCACCCCCCGGAAAGAATAGGGGAGAAACCACATAGGAATCGGTGGTAAAGGCCAAGCGATCACCCATTTTAGCTAAATCTTTAATCTCAAATCGGGCTTGATCTTCAAGGGGTGCCAGTAAGTTATTATCGAAGTTATTGACGAATATCTCGTTAATTAAATCCCGCATTGCTCTGCCACCGCTGCCATGGGAGAGAGTGATATTTGTGTCGGTAATTTTGTTTTTTTTTAATCTTAAAGAAGCGGAAGGAGTGCTATTCATAGGTGAGGTAGGAAGTTTTTGTTTTGGGTAGTCGGTGGTCGATACCAAATTAGGTTACACTTTATCCTGATCAGAAACGCTGTCATAGCTTACTGCTAGATTATCTTCATGGGTTTCTGGTATTTCTCGCACTTTTTCTACAGTTAAGTCCAAGGCTTGAGCAATTTGTTCTACCGTTAAACCTAAAGCCAATAAACGCGGCACAGATTCCAGTTTACCTTCCAGTTTACCTTCCAGTTTACCTTCCAGTTTACCTTCCAGTTTACCTTCCAGTTTACCTTCCAGTTTACCTTCTTCTCGAACGTCTTGAAAATAACGGGTTTGTTTCAGTTCATCTAAACTAAACATGGCTTCTATCTCCCGGCGACTTAGACGTGGTAATTTATAGATAAGGATCGTTTCTATTAATTGTAGGAGGTTTTGCGGTTGGGTAAATTCAGTTCGCACTCGTTCAATAAGTTGTTTGGCTGTTGCCACTGCTTGATTTTCTTTAGCAATAATTAATTTTATGGTGGCAATACCGAGGGAATCTTGATTAATATCATCTAGTTCATCTAAATAGATTCGCGTCACTCTCCCAGATGTCAATAAGTCTTGATAACGTAAAATCTTATCTGATTCTACCCGACGATGGGGATAAATGACCACCCCGCGCCAATCATTGTTAAAAGCAGTTTTACTGAGATATAAGAAGATTTCAGCAAAGAAACGACCATAAAAATTCTGATCATCTTGAAATTGCACCTCGCAGAAATAAATAGGAATGCTAGGATCGGTAATATTGGGCAAAAATACGCCATCAATACGAAAAGCTAGTTGCTTGATTTCGACGGAATCAAAGCGGTAATTCTCTGCTGCTCTGGGGGAAAGGTTGATTAATTCAAAGAAAATTGACGGATAAGATTGAAAAAGATCATAAAAAATACTGTCGGTTTTCATGCCCGGACTTGTGGTGTAAACTATGCAAAAATATAGAGATAGAGAGTTTTCCTACTAATTAGCCTGATTATAGCAGTTATCTTTGCCAAAACCAATGCTAAAAGCCGATCCGGGAAAAGCTAATACCTAAAATAACCGATAAACGATCGAGTCTGAGCATCTCCCCCTGGTCAGGGCGCTATAGCTGACAGTGAGTCGCTATAATAGAAGTCGCCGATCGCTAACTTCTCCCTCGGTAAAATTTCTATGACTGGAAGACTGAACAAGCTACAACAAGATTTAAAGAACATAGAAACGGAAGTGGCAAATTTAGCCGAAAGAATGCGGGAAAAATACCGAATTTATCTCGATTTACTCGGTGAATCTCTCTATAAACAGGCGATCGGGGCAGTGTATCATATCTGTACCCGTTACTATGGGGGGGAATTTCTGGCCCTCTCCCACAGCAATCGTCAGAAACTGCAAGAGGAGATCAAAACTTTGGGACAAGAGGCTAAAGCCAGTTTACAGCAATTGGGCGAGCAGAGCTTCGATCGAGGAGCATTTTCAGGGGTGGGATTCTCTAAAAGTCCAGCAGAGACGAAAAATACCCCAGATTTCTTGAAACTTTTTCTAAACAAACCGGAAAATATAGCCGCAACTGGAGAGATTAATAACCCCGATATTTTACTTTATTGTTGTCGAGTGCTGGAAAAAAACTGTATCGAGATTCTCAATCATCTCTCCAAACAAATTAATCAGCAACTACAAAAAGCTTATATTCTTCCCCCTTATCTACCCAGTCAAATTATCGATATGGCAATTCAAGCGGGAGAAGAAGGACAATCCCTAGGTGGAGGAAATAATATGTTAAACATTCTAGTGGAAGCTAAAAACCCTGAACCAGAGGAAGAAAAAGATGAAGATGAAGATGAAGATGAAGATGATGGGGATGATCATGATTTTTCAAGTGGCAAAGTCACTAAAGTAACGGCGATTCATCTACGAATGGCTGAACTGGAATTTGCTGATACGCGCTTAAGTGTCGAAAGAAATCAAATTCGCTCCCTTTGGGAACAATTAAATCGTCTAGGGGAACAATATCATCGTATTCGCAAAGAATATACTATCGCTCAAGCGGAAGCGGCATGGCGCAGTAGTTGGTATGATTAATCAGTTATGATCAAACAGAGGTATTAGGGAAACATAATACTGGGAAATTTGGAGTCAAGAGGCAATTATGAAAGGGGAAATACCCGACTGGGTGAGATTACAAAAAGCCTTATCTGTAGAAGCGGAAAAAGGTTATCCCGATCTTCAGGGAAATCAATACCGTTTTAGCGAGTTTTTCTGTCTTAGTTTCCGGGATAATCCTCCCGTGGGAATTGCCACCAGTGAGAGAAATCGCTGGCGAGAATTAGCCCAAAAATTTGCCCAATATTCCCAATTTAATCCCAGACAAAGACAACAATTAGTCACCGAAACTCGCAATTTTTTGCAACAATTACGGCAAAATTTAGAAGCAATCTCCACCCCAAAAGAACCAGCTGCGGCGAAAATTATTAATACCACTCCCATCACGGCAAAGGCTAATTCTCCACGGCAAGTTACCCTCGAACAACCCTTGAAATATCTAGCGGAAGTGGGAGAGAGAAAAGCCAGTCTTTTAGAAAGATTAAACCTCCACAAAGTTGAAGATTTATTATATTATTATCCCCGGGATCATGTGGATTACAGTCGTCAAGTCAATATCGCTAACTTAACCGAGGGGGAAACGGTAACTTTAGTAGGGAATGTCAAGCGCTGTAATTGTTTTAATAGCCCCAAAAATAGCAAGTTAGCTATCTTTGAATTGCTCTTACAGGATCGCACTGGACAGATAAAATTAAACCGTTTTTATGCGGGAACTCGCTATAATAATCGTGCGTGGCAAGAAGGACAAAAAAAACTCTATCCCGTCGGTTCGGTGGTGGCGGTTAGTGGTTTAGTCAAAGCGGGAAAATATGGGTTAACTTTAGAAAATCCTGAATTTGAATTATTAGACAGTTCTGGGGCAAGTATTGAGTCCTTAAAAATCGGGCGTATCCTGCCGGTTTATCCCCTCACCGATGGAGTACCCGCCGACCTAATTAGAAAGGCTGTAGTCGCCGCTTTTGGGGCAGTAGAGGCGATAAAAGACCCCCTACCTTTCGGTCTAAGAAAACAATACGGATTAATCGATTTAAAAACAGCAATTACTAACATTCATTTTCCCAATAATTCCGAGATTCTCAGTCAAGCGCGACGGCGATTAGTCTTTGATGAATTCTTCTTTTTACAATTGGGTTTTCTGCGGCGGCGGCAACAGTATCGTCAGACACAGAAAAGTGCTATTTTTAGTGCTAAGGGTCAACTAATTGATCAATTTAATCAGATAATTCCCTTTCAATTAACCAATGCTCAAAAACGAGTTATTGAGGAAATTTTAGAGGATTTAGATTCTAGCACCCCGATGAATCGTCTTGTGCAGGGGGATGTGGGTTCTGGCAAAACAATTGTCGGAGTTTATGCTATTTTAGCAGCCCTACAATCTGGTTATCAAGCGGCATTAATGGCTCCCACGGAAGTTTTAGCAGAACAACATTATCGTAAGTTAGTTAGCTGGTTTAATCTCTTACATTTACCCGTAGAATTATTAACTGGTTCCACAAAAACCGCTAAACGGCGAGAAATTCACGCCCAATTAGAGACAGGAGAATTACCACTTTTAGTGGGAACTCATGCCCTAATTCAAGATGCAGTTAATTTCCGCAAATTGGGGTTAGTTGTTATTGATGAACAGCATCGTTTTGGGGTAAAACAAAGGGCAAGATTATTAAGCAAAGGAGAGTCTCCCCACGTTTTAACCATGACAGCAACACCGATTCCCCGTACTTTAGCTTTAACCCTACATGGGGATTTAGATGTGAGTCAAATTGACGAATTGCCCCCCGGCAGACAACCGATTCAAACCACCGCTTTAAATGGCAATCAAAGAAGGGCTGCCTATGATTTAATTCGCCGTGAAATTGCCCAAGGCAGACAAGCTTATGTGATTTTTCCCTTAATTGAAGAATCGGAAAAATTAGATGTGAGGGCTGCGGTGGAAGAATATCAAAATTTATCAGAAAAGATTTTTCCCGATTTTAATATCGGTTTACTCCATGGTCGCATGAGTTCCGCAGAAAAAGAGGAAATATTAACAGCTTTTCGCGATAATATTCTACAAATTATTGTCTCAACTACGGTTATCGAAGTGGGGGTGGATGTTCCCAATGCCACGGTGATGTTAATTGAAAATGCCGAACGTTTTGGCCTTTCACAATTGCATCAATTACGGGGGCGCGTGGGCAGAGGTTCCCATCAATCCTATTGTTTACTTTTAAGTGGCAGTAATAGTGCTAATTCCCGTCAAAGATTGACGGTTTTGGAACAATCCCAAGACGGCTTTTTTATCTCGGAAATGGATATGCGATTTCGCGGTCCCGGGGAAGTTTTAGGACAACGACAATCGGGTTTACCAGATTTTGCCCTCGCTAGTTTAGTCGAGGATCAAGAGGTGTTAGTTTTGGCAAGAGATGCCGCCGAAAAAATTATGTTAGATGATCCCCATTTAATCACTTTGCCCAACTTGAAACAAGCTTTAGAAGCTAAATATCAACGGATGTTAGGAGCGGATATTTTAACTTGATTTAGATGTTCAGTGATCAGTAATACTAAATCCAGTTATTAAAAACTGATTATAGCGGTATGCAGTCGAATGAGGTATACTGCAACAAGCTATAAGTCAGTCTAGGCAAGACGATGGTCTGTATCTCACTCAAGCGAATACCGCTATATCAGATTTGAGGATCTTCTCGTTTCTGTGTGGAAGGGAGAAGAATAGGGATAATTTTCTAGAAATATAGTCTTCAAAACTTTGCCTAGCAAAACCCCTACAAATAATAAGCACTGATTATCACACAAAGAGGAGTATTAAATGGCATTAACAGTGCTGTCTTTTCCGGTGCATCTCATTTTTGTAAATCTACTAAGTTGGGGATTTTTAAAGGGAAACTCTCGGCTAAAATTGGGCATTACTTCTGGTTTTACCACTCAATCCCAGCCTTTGGGGTGTAGAACCCTCCAAACCACTAGGTATGTCAAGCTATTTGGAAAGCCTTGCTAGAAGCCAGTTTTAGACCCTCGGTTGTTGAGTTTCACTCCGTTCAACCCAAGCTACGGCTACAATATTACTGATTTTAGAACGTTGGTAAAGAGTGCATCACCTACAAGAACAGCCTACAATATTACTAGGCGATCGAATATTCCCCGAAATTCATGAGTCAATCCCCCGTTACTGATTCCCTAGAAACTGTTCTAACAAGAATCGAAGGCAAGTTAGACTCTTTACAGAAAGATGTCACCGATATCAAGGTAGATATGGCCGAGGTGAAAACCGAACTCAAAAGTATTGATAGGCGATGGGAAAAAGTAGAGGGAACACAGGACGCTTTAATTAAGGATGTCTCTGACCTTAAGGGAGCAAAATCGTTGATTATTCCCGTGGTAGTGGCAGTATTAACCAGTATTCTGACTCTGCTGCTGCGATCGATTCCAAATCCTTAAAAGCTTACCCCCCTTGCTACCCCGACATCGGGGGGGGGTTGGGGTAGCTTGATTAATCAATCAAGCTACGGAACTTACCCCTCGTTCCGACGACCTTTAACCCCCAGTAATCCCAATCCGAACAGGGACAACGCCGCGATCGCAGTAGGTTCGGGAGTGCTGGCCACCGGACCGGTTATCTCGGTCGCGTTGATCTGGAAACTGTTAAAAAAGCTACTGTTCTCGAAAGAACCGCCGTTACTAAACCGGTTTCCCGATGACGTGGCGATTCCCGTCGGGGTTGTGCTAGGATTAGAGGCACGCCAGACAAAATTTCCACTGCTAGATTGAACGGATAACCAGTATTTAGTACCGGCGGTAAACGTGAAGGGAGCAGTGGGAGTGAAGGTGTAGTTAAAGGTTCCCAATCCTTGAGGGGTGGGATTGGTGAAATTGGCGAGGACGGTACTGCCCGGATCGCTGCCCCCCACATCATTGCGGATCTGGACGAGGGGAACATCTCCACTCTCGTAGTCCCCGAGTCGCAGGATGGCGTTGTCGAGGCTGTAATTGTTACCCGCAGGTAGGGTAAAGGCGAGCGCTTTTACACCGGAACCAGAAATAGTACTGAAAGTACCATCATTCGTTTGCGGGAGATTCCCGATCAGAACCGCCGCACGGACAGGATTTACCCCCCCCGTTAGTACAAGAAAACTACTAACGCCCGCTAATACCAAAGACATAGGTAAGGTTTTCATGATCTCTAAAAAAGTTAAGAAAGACTGCATTAATCCTATTGCAGCCGTCTCTTCTTTTCAGCCATTGATCAGTTATCGTTATCATTTACCCGATACAATCATTAATTCTTTCTATAGGGTATTGACAAAATAGCAACTTTCCCCCCCCTTGCCCCCCCGACATCGGGGGGGTTAGGGTGACGGTATTAACCCGACATCGGGGGGGGTGGTAAATTTGTAGGTCGGGTTGAGGCAACGAAACCCGACATAGATCCTCTATAGGGTATTGACAAAATAGCTAAAAAGTGGTATGCAACATCGGGCGGTTTCTGGTCGTGCCAAGTGCGGTTCCTCTAGGGAGAGGGTAAAGAGCGAGAAAACGGGTTTCTCGGAGAAACCCGTTTTCTATTATTTCATCAAAAAAAACTCGATCGCTTAAATGCGATCGAGTCGAGAAAAAATAGACTAATTATTAATAGTCGAAATCTCCACCGCCGGCGGGAGCAGCGGGTTTTTCTTTTTCGGGTTTATCCACAACAATACACTCGGTAGTTAAAACCATACCAGCGATCGAAGCGGCATTTTGTAGGGCAGAACGAGTCACTTTAGCGGGGTCAACGATACCCGCCTCAAACATATCGGAGAACTCACCGGTAGCGGCATTATAACCGACATTAAAGGGCTTCTCTTTCACCCGTTCGGCAATAACTGCACCGTTTTGGCCGGCATTTTCAGCGATCCGTTTTAAGGGAGCAGCAATGGCACGAGAAACGATTAAAGCACCAGTTAATTCTTCATGGTGTAGGGTTTCTTTTGCCCAAGTTTCCAATTGGGGAGCCAGGTGAGCCAAAGTAGTACCACCCCCGGGGACGATACCTTCTTCTACGGCTGCTTTAGTGGCGTTAATTGCGTCTTCTAAGCGCAATTTGCGGTCTTTCATTTCCGTTTCGGTAGCAGCGCCGACTTTAATCACTGCCACACCCCCGGCTAATTTAGCCAGACGTTCTTGCAGTTTTTCTTTATCGTAGGAAGAATCGGTTTCCTCAATTTGACGGCGAATTTGCTCACAACGGGTTTTCACTGCCACGTCGTTGCCTTCGGCGACGATGGTGGTGGTATCTTTGGTCATGGTGATACGACGGGCCGTACCTAAGCTATCAATTTTGGTGGTTTCCAGTTTTAAACCCGCATCTTCGCTAATGACTTGACCACCGGTTAAGACGGCGATATCTTCTAACATCGCTTTTCTGCGATCGCCAAATCCAGGAGCTTTCACCGCAGTAACGTTAAGAACACCGCGCAGACGGTTAACCACTAGGGTTGCCAAAGCTTCTTTTTCAATGTCTTCGGCGATAATTACTAGGGGTTTACCTTGACGGGCCACTTGTTCGAGAATGGGAACCAAATCCTGTACTAAACCGATTTTTTTGTCGGTAATCAGAATAGCGGGATCTTCAAAAACGCATTCCATGCGTTCGGTGTCGGTGACAAAGTAGGGAGAGATATAACCTTTGTCAAAACGCATCCCTTCGGTGATTTCTAGTTCGGTGGTCATCGATTTCCCTTCTTCTAGGGAAATTACGCCTTCTTTACCGACTTTATCCATGGCCGAGGCGATCATTTGACCGACTTCATCATCGTTACCGGCAGAGATAGCGCCCACTTGTGCGATCGCTTTGGAATCTTCTACGGGTTTCGAGTGTTTGGCGATTTGACTGACGAGGAAATCGGCAGCTTTATCGATACCTTTTTTCAGAGAAATCGGGTTAGCACCGGCGGCGACGTTGCGTAAACCTTCTTTAACGATAGCGTGGGCGAGAACGGTGGCGGTAGTTGTACCATCCCCCGCTACATCGTTGGTTTTTGAGGCGGCTTGGCGAATTAAAGCCACACCGGTGTTCTCAATATGGTCTTCCAGTTCGATTTCTTTAGCGATGGTGATGCCATCATTGACGATTTGGGGTGCGCCAAATTTCTTTTCGAGGACGACGTTACGACCTTTGGGTCCAAGGGTGACGGCTACCGCTTCGGCCAGAAGATCCATGCCTTTTTCTAAGGCGCGACGGGCATCTTCGTTGTAGATAATAGATTTAGCCATAATGTATCGTTATTCGTGCAAAATAGGGGTTTTCAAGGGTAGATGACTAGGAAACGGCGGCGAGAATGTCTTTTTCGGAGAGGAGAACGTATTCTTCGCCACCAAGTTTGATATCGGTTCCGGCATATTTGGAGTAGAGAACTTTGTCCCCCACACCCACTTCCACAGGGGTGCGGCTACCGTCATCGTTGCGTTTGCCAGCGCCGACGGCCACGACTTCTCCGATTTGGGGTTTTTCTTTAGCGGCATCGGGAAGGAAAATGCCACCGGCGGTTTTTTCTTCGCTGGGGCTAACTTTAACGAAAACTCGATCGCCTAGGGGTTTAACAGTAGTTACGTTGATGCTGACTGCAGCCATGGAATATCCTCCGTTTGTCTTGTATTTGGGTAAGTGCTTTTTTCAGATTAGCACTCTTACCTTCCGAGTGCTAATTTACCGAAATAGAAGGCCCCCTGACAACTGCTCGATCGGTACGGGTTTCCGAACTATGGTGTTAAGCTAGGGTTTGCTGAAAAAGTTTTTCCTCGGAGCAGGGTGTGGGGTTTTAATCATTTTCTGGGGGTCAATTACAGCCTTTATCAAAAATATGAAGTATAATGTTATCAATAGCTAAATGGCAGAAAAAATGAAATCCTATCCAGTAGAGTTCCGTCAGAAAATCCTCGACTGTTATTATAACGAACCCATCTCTCAAAGACAATTAGCGAAAAGATTCTGCGTCACCTTAAGTTTCGTACAAAAGCTTTTGAAGCAATCTCGAGAAACGGGAGATATTCGACCGAAGACTTATCGATGTGGTCGTCATTTAAAACTCACGCCAGAACAGATGAGCGTCCTCGGTCAGTTAATTGAGGAAAATAATGATGCGACTCTAGCCGAACTATCGGAACTATTCCTAGAAAAAACTGGTATATTGTTCAGTGTGGCGACAGTGGCAAGAACAGCCGAACGCTTGAGAATGACCCGCAAAAAAAACTCCAGACCCGACCAGAAAAGAGACAGAAAGAATACAAATATAACTCGTCCCCATTACCCCGATAATTCTAATTATGGAACAGAGAATAAGGGGGATGATAGCGGATGGTAAAAGGAGAGAATTAAGATGCCTAAAAGGGATAAAATTCACCAAATAGTCAAAAAAGCTCTCATCCAATCAGGATGGCAAATTACTGATGATCCCTATGTTATTTCTTATGGTGAAAGATTTTTATTTATTGATTTAGGAGCAGAAGAAAACGACAACATTAACGAAATTAATAGTAGAGTTATTGGAGCAAAACAAGGAGAAAAAATTATTGCCATTGAAATTAAAGAATTTACTACCCCTTCCCCGATAGTGGAGCTAGAACAAGCAATAGGACAATATACTTTGTACCAACTTTTGCTCAAACAAGTAGAACCCAATAGAGAACTTTATCTAGCCATTACTACTAAAATGAATGAAGAAATTTTCAGTGAACCTATCGGGCAGTTAGTAATACAAGAATTAAATTTAAAATTAATTATTATTGACACAAACAAGGAGAAAATTGTCCAATGGATAAACTAAGTAAATACCGAGAAATAGTCAAAAATACTATCTTAAAATATGCCCAATTTTGCCCCTCTCATGGAGACATAAAATTAGCTCCTGTTTTCGATGAACAAAGAGATCATTATGCTTTAATGCAAGTCGGTTGGGATCGAGGAAAAAGGATTAAAGGTAATTTAATCTATCTGACTTTAAACCATGATAAAGTCTATATTGAATATGATGGCATGGAGACAGGAATCACTCAAGACTTAATTCATCGGGGAATAGCACCCGAAGATATTGTTTTAGCCTTTTTATCTCCTGACACCACTTTATCAAAGGATTTGTTAACATCTCAGCGGTAAAGACAACAGCTAATCAACTAATGGAGGTCACAAAATGAACACAATAGACCTCTTGCAAAAATCAAAAATCTTCCGTTAGGTGAGGAGTCTCCGAGCCAGTAGTCAGTGGTCAGGAGAATTAAGAATGAGCATTAATCAATTAAATGCTCTATTTAGGTGTTTTATGCAATTTTATGCCTATTTTTCTCATTTTTGCCCTCTCAAAAATTAATTATGCAAGAACTCTATTAAATCTGGTTATTAAAAACTGATTATTTATTCACCCTATTGCTTTTTGCCTCTTGCCTTTTGCCTAAAACCCATAACTTTTGTACCTCACTAGACTGAAAAACGCTATAGTATAAGCTCTTGTGCAAAAACAAAAGAGTTGAGCGGAAACACTCAACTCCTTTGTTTTTTATGCTTGATTCTATCTATAAAGTGTTATTGTGACTGCCAAAAACTTGCGCTTTTAGTGCATCAATTTCGGCTAATAACTCGCGACGATTTTCATCCTTGAGCAGATAGCGCCAGACAAACCAACCGGTGTAAACGATCCCAACCAATTGTAGGATAGGAGCAAGGAGGGGAATATCATCGATCGCATCTAAAACCGCTAGGGTAACTTTTACGGTGACAAAACTCGCTAAAATTGCCCCCAGAACGATTAAAGGTTTTTTGTATCCAGAGAAGAAACTACCGATATAATCGGGGACATTAGCCAGATAGGACATTACCGAATCCCAAACTGGTTCTACATATTCAGACCAAATCTGTTCGGTGCTGCTGCTGCTGGGTTTGCTCAGAGACCCGGGTAAATCTGTTCTAATCGGATTTTGTGTTTCGGTAGGTTGCATTGATTCCATATTAACTGATCCTCATCATAAAGGTTAGACAGTGCGCGAATACGACCAACGGGGGTCAATTTTAACAGACTGAATAGACTAACTCGCTGTTGCCCATATTATCGGATAATTGCGATAGTAGGCGGAAAGTTTCGCAACAACTATTAAGAATCAAGGATTTAGCTTCTCAATTTTATCGTCAGTCTGACCGCAATTCTCTATTCTAACAGCAGGTAGCGATCGGAGTTGAGGAATCAGGGGGTGTCAGTTGGGTGCTAGGGATTGGTTGTTAGGATTACCAGATAAGATAATTAGATGCAGACTAAATATCTTCGAGATGCGTTCTATGGACTCAACAGTTAGCTTGCTTACCCGCATTACTCAAACACCCGGCCAGTGTGGTGGTCGTCCTTGTATTCGGGGGATGCGAATTCGAGTAACGGATATTTTGGAAATGTTAGCGGAGAATGTGAGCATAACTGAAATTCTAGAAGACTTTCCCGATTTGGAACTCGCAGATATCCAAGCTTGTTTACTTTTTGCAGCACGGTGTACGGATTTTCCTAAACTAACGGCATGAAAATTTGGATTGATGCTCAACTACCTCCAACTCTAGCAAGCTGGTTATCAGCGACTTTTGATTTAGAAGCATCGTCCCTGCGAGACTTATCCCTTCGAGATGCTCAAGATATCGATATCTTTGCAGCAGCGCGAGCGGAAAATGCCGTGATTATGACGAAAGATAGTGACTTTATTGATTTGGTTTGTCGTCTGGGAACACCTCCTCAAATTTTATGGTTAACCTGTGGTAATGTCACAAATCAGAATCTGCGGCGATTACTGACAGCTACTTTACCCGATGCGTTGAAACAACTAGAGCAGGGAACAATAATTGTAGAGATTAGCAATACTCCTTAAAATCCTTCCCTATTCGTGGATAAGTTGCATGGGTGCGGTGCGAGGATCGATGATTTTCTGACCTAAACCCGAAAATTTGACCGCTAGATTCATTTTTTTGTCTGCACCGAGGATATGGGTCACTTCTCCTTCTCCAAAAGTAGAGTGTAACACTCGATCGCCTACCTGCCATTTTCTTTGATTAGAGACAGTTTTTTCCATAGGAACCACTTTTGGGGTCTTTTTCGGTTTCAGGTTGCTTGTGAGCAATTCTGGGGGCAATTCCTGCAAAAATTGGGAAGCTACCTTAGTCTCTTTATTCCCCCAGACGTATCTTTCTTTTGCGTAGGTTAAAAATAATTGTTCCTTGGCCCGAGTCACTCCCACATAACACAAACGGCGTTCTTCCTCAAGGGCAATGGGATCGTTTAAACTACGATTATGGGGAAAAATGCCCTGTTCTAAACCGACTAAAAAGACGATAGGAAACTCTAAACCTTTGGCCGAATGAAGGGTCATTAACGAGACTTTTTCTTGACCTTCCTGAAGATTATCTAAATCCGAGGCTAAACTAGCACTAGCGAGAAATTCCTGGAGATTGGTTTCTTCGTTTTCCTCTTGGAATTGTACCACGGCGCTATACAATTCTTGAATATTCTCGATCCGGGTATCAGCTTCCTCGGTTCCCTGCTGTTTTAATTCATCAATATATCCCGAATCTTCCATGATTTTATCTAAGATTTCACTAGCGGATAAATCGGTGATTTTTTCTTGCAGGTTTTGGATAATTTTGGCTAACTTATTGATGCTTTTAGTCGCACGACCGGCGAGAGTATTAACGGAAGTTTCATCGCTGATAATTTCCCATAAAGGTACTCCTAATTCTTGAGCAGCTTTGAGCAAATTATCGATTGTGGTTTTACCAATACCGCGCCGGGGAGTGTTAATAATTCTCAGTAAACTAACGGTATCAGCAGGATTGGCAATCACTCGTAAATAAGCGATCGCATCTTTAATCTCCTGTCGATCATAGAATTTAAATCCCCCGACAATATTATAGGGAATATTATTGCGAATTAACCCATCTTCAAAGGGACGAGATTGGGCATTAATTCGGTAGAGAATGGCAAAACTACCCCAATTTAATTCGGGGTTTTCTTGGGTAAATTCTCTGATTTTATCGATAACAAAAGACGCTTCTTCCTGTTCATCTCTGGCTTTAAAAACATAGATACTATCGCCCCCTTCTCTGGTGGGAACAAGGACTTTATCGATTCTTTGACTATTCTTTTCAATTAATTTATTGGCCGCTTGCAGAATATTTTCCCGTGAACGATAGTTTTCCTGTAGTTTCACCATCGTGCGAGTATCATCATCGGGTAAACCATCGCCAAAGTCCGCTTGAAAATTGAGCAGAATAGTAAAATCCGCCATCCGAAAACTATAGATAGATTGGTCGGCATCACCCACCACAAAAATCGATCTATCCGTCCAATTCCACTCACTTTTTTTCGTTTCACCATTGGTCGATAAAAGCCTAATTAACTCGTACTGAATCCGGTTAGTATCTTGGTATTCATCGACTAAAATATGCTTAAATTGCGTGTGCCAATAACCGAGAATAGATTCATTTTGCTGAAAAAGACGGACTGGAACCAGGATCAAATCATCAAAATCTAGGGCGTTATTTTGAGCCAATTGCATCTGATAAGCCTGATAAACCTCAGAAATGACCTTTCCCCGAAAATGAGGGTTTTCTCTGGCGTAATCTCCGGGGTTTAAACCTAAATTTTTGGCATTACTAATCGCATAACGTAGATTGCGAGCATCAAATTTTTTATCGTCCAAATTCATCTGTTTAGTGACGATATTTTTCACTAAACTCTGGGCATCAGATTCGTCCATAATTGAGAAATTCCTTTGCCAACTATGACCATATTCATCCTGATACTTATTAATGTCATAGCGCAAAATCCGACCGCAAAGACTGTGAAAAGTCCCAATCCAGAGTTTTTTAGTATAATTCCGATAAACTTGAGAAAAGAGTTTTTTCTGTTCGTATTCTTCCAAAAGTTCTAATCTTTGACCGTATTTTTCCTGTGCTTGCTGTTGAGCAAAAGTTTTTTCAATTCTCGTTTTCATTTCCCGGGCCGCCTTATTGGTAAAAGTGACTGCGAGAATATTTTCTGGATCGACCTTGTGATGACGGATCAAATGGGCGATACGATAGGTTAAAGCGCTGGTTTTTCCCGATCCTGCTCCAGCAACCACCAACAAGGGGCCGCAAAAATGCTCCACAGCAATGCGCTGAGAAGGATTGAGTTGTTCTAAATAATCGGCTGTGACTGTCATAATCTTTCCCTATAGCTCTGCGACCTCTATTACTCAGGCTACATCATCGGGACGGGGATCGGGCATTAGTCAACCCCTTCAAGAAATAAAAATTTTTTTGGCCAGTTTCTTTCAAATCGTTCAAGATTCTAAGTTGTCCTCTACAATGGAATTAGCGGAGACGAAAGTTTCCGTTCACTCCTCACACCACACTCCGTCCGGACAATGTTCGGGCGGTTTCTTCTTGAAAATACTAGATCTCTACAAATTCCCTGTTACACTGTATGATCAAAGATTTCTCGGAATCTTTTTGCGTTCAAACGTACTACTATGTGAGGGACATCACTTGTCTAAACGTTATTTGTTCACCTCCGAATCGGTTACAGAGGGACATCCCGATAAAATTTGTGACCAGATTTCTGATACCATTCTTGATGCTCTGTTATCCCAAGATGACCACAGTCGTGTAGCGGCTGAAGTGGTTGTCAATACAGGGTTAGTCTTGATTACTGGTGAAATCACCTCGAAAGCACAGGTTCACTTCGTCGATTTAGTTCGCAAGAAAATCGCTGAAATCGGCTATATCAACGCCGATAACGGTTTTTCCTCGAATAGCTGCACCGTTTTAGTCGCTTTAGACGAACAATCTCCCGATATTTCCCAGGGTGTCACGGCTGCTCAGGAAAATCGCGAACTTCTCAGCAATGATGAACTCGATAAAATTGGTGCGGGGGACCAGGGTATTGTCTTCGGTTTCGCTTGCAATGAAACCCCCGAATTTATGCCCTTACCGATTAGTTTAGCCCACCGCATCGCTCGCCGTCTAGCGGCAGTCAGAAAAACCGGTGAACTGTCCTATCTGCGTCCCGACGGTAAAACGCAAGTATCGGTCATTTATGAAAATGGTCGTCCCGTGGGTATCGATACTATCCTTGTTTCTACCCAACACGATGCTACTATCGGCGATATCAGCGATAATGATCTGGTCCAACAAAAGATTAAAAGTGATCTCTGGGAAGCGGTAGTACAACCGGTCTTCAGCGATTTAGAGATTAAACCCGATGCCAACACCCGTTATCTGGTTAATCCCACCGGAAAATTCGTCATTGGTGGACCCCAAGGCGACGCGGGATTAACGGGACGGAAAATTATCGTCGATACCTACGGTGGCTATTCTCGTCACGGTGGCGGCGCTTTCTCCGGTAAGGATCCTACCAAAGTCGATCGCTCTGCGGCCTATGCTTGCCGTTATGTGGCTAAAAATATCGTCGCAGCTGGTTTGGCCGATAAGTGTGAGATTCAAGTGGGTTATGCGATTGGGGTAGCTCGTCCAGTGAGTGTCTTCGTGGAAACCTTTGGCACTGGCAAAGTCGCTGATGATGTGATTCTGGACTTAATCAATAAATACTTTGAACTTCGTCCGGCCGGTATTATCCAAACCTTTAACCTGCGCGGTTTACCCAGTGAAAGAGGCGAGCGTTTTTACCAAGATGTGGCCGCTTATGGTCATTTTGGCCGCAATGATCTCGATTTACCCTGGGAAAAGACCGATAAAGCCGCTATCCTCAAAGAAGCTTTGACTTCTGTGGTAGTATAGGGTTAGAAATTAACTGCAATTTTTGATTGAGGAGTAGAGTTTCAGGCTCTATTCCTTTTTTATACTAAATCCTTTGAGTATAGGCTACATAAGTAGGTGGGTGGAATTAAATATAAGATGAACGTAGGTTGGGTTGAAGCATGAAACCCAACACCCCGATGGGTTAGGCTACCGCTAACCCATCCTACAAATAATTGTGCCTCCCTACTTATCAGGACAGGCGCTCATGCAATAGGCAATAGGCAATAGGGGCAATAAATAATCAGTCTTTAATAACCGGATTTAGTATTATCAGTCAATCGAATCTGTCTTTCTGTTTGTGTTCTTTGTGCCTTTGTGTTTATCCTTAACTCTTATGGTATAACTGGACAACAAAAGGTTTGGTTTTAAACTTTAGCCTCCCTATTCTCTGGGTCTTCTTGTAGCTAAAAATAGCTTACCTCTTATTTGTTGATGAGTGAAGGTGAATATAGCGTTTCTCATCAAGAGGAAGTGTAACCTGATTAGGTAAGGAAAACTTCCCACCTCACCAATAAGATAACTGCTATATAGTTAAAATTGACAACTTAGGTTAAGATGATGCTAGGTTTCACCAGTTAAAGAGCTATGGATAACAAAGTTCTCGACGTTCACCATCTCACCGTTGAATTTTCTAATCAGAAAAGAACAACAGTCGCCGTTAATAACATTAGTTTTAGCTTGCAGAAAGGTCAAGTTCTCGGTTGTGTGGGGGAGTCGGGTTCAGGAAAATCTGTCACCTCCCTCGCACTCATGGGATTGGTTCCCTCTCCGGGAAAAATTACCGGGGGAGAAATTTGCTTTCGTCCGGCAAAAGGTCAGTCAATGCAAGCAGTAGATTTATTATCTATTCCCCCGGAAGAATTGCGTTATTATCGCGGGGGAGAAATGGCGATGATTTTCCAAGAACCAATGAGTTCTCTTAATCCAGTGTATAACATCGGGTTTCAACTCACCGAAGCGATTCTTCTTCACCAAAAAGTCACCCTCGAACAGGCAAAAAATCAAGCCATCTCTCTACTACAAGAAGTGCGCTTATTACCCAGTGATGAACAGCTAGAGGAGAAGTATATAGAAACTTTTCCCTTAGAAAATAAGGGTCATGTCAGAGAAAAAATTAGAACTTATCTTCAGGAACAAAAAGAGGCAATTCTCAAGCGTTATCCCCATGAATTATCCGGGGGACAATTACAAAGGGTAATGATTGCCATGGCGATTTCTTGTAATCCTACTCTATTAATTGCCGATGAACCAACCACCGCTTTAGATGTGACTGTCCAAGCAGAAATATTAAGATTATTAGGCGATTTGTGTAAAAGCGATCGAGAAATGTCAATGGTTTTTATTTCCCATGATCTAGGAGTTATTAACGAAATTGCCGATCAAATTGTCGTAATGTATCAAGGAGAAATTGTCGAACAGGGAACGAAAGAAGAAGTATTAAATTATCCCCAACATCCCTACACAAAAGGTTTACTTGCCTGTCGTCCACGCTTAAACTCTCGTCCCGAAAAATTACCCACCGTCAGCGATTTTTTACGAGTGGAAAAAGACTCTCAAGGTAAGATTATTGAATTACAAGAAATTACCCCACCCCCAGTCAATTTTATTACTCTACAGCAGGAAGAAAGCAGAATTGAAGGTTTACAGAATCACGAGAATATTTTATCGGTAGAAAATTTATCGGTTAGATTTCCAGTTAAAGGAGTTTTCGGGCAAGTAAAGACCTTTTTAAATGCCGTAGATCAGGTCAGTTTTGCCGTTAAACAGGGGGAAACCCTCGGTTTAGTCGGTGAGTCGGGCTGCGGAAAATCTACCCTAGCAAGGACAATTCTGCGCTTAATTCCTGCCACTTCTGGAAATATCTATTTCCGAGGAGAAAATCTCGCTAAATTAAACCCCAGCGATCCAAAATTAAGATTACTGCGACGGGAATTACAGATAGTTTTTCAGAATCCCTACAACTCCCTGAATCCCCGTTTATCCATCGGTAAAGCAATTTTAGAACCTCTGGTTATTCATCATACTGGCGGCAATTCCCAAAAGCAACGTGAACGAGTAGAATATTTATTAGAACGAGTTAAACTTGATCCTAATTGGTTTGATCGCTATCCCCATCAATTATCAGGAGGACAACGACAAAGGGTGTGTATTGCCCGCGCTTTAGCCTTAAATCCTCAGTTTATTATCTGTGATGAATCTGTCTCTGCTTTAGATGTTTCCGTGCAAGCGGAAGTCTTAAATTTACTCAAAGAATTACAGCAGGAATTTAATCTCACTTATATCTTTATTTCCCACGATTTAAGTGTCGTCAGATTTATGAGCGATCGCATTATGGTGATGAATAAAGGTAAAATTGAGGAAATCGGTACAGCTAACGAGATTATCAACTCTCCCCAAAGCGATTACACCCGTAAACTTATCGCTTCCATTCCCCAATTTACCGAAAGTCTTGCTAGTTAAAATTAGCCATCAAACCGAAAGGATTAGCTGCCTCTAATTGTGCCGATAAACCTAACAAAGTGATTTCATCAGCAGGTTTACCCACTAACTGGATTCCCACGGGTAAACCCTGACTATCCACTCCCGTTGGTAAAGCAATCGCGGGTAGGCCACTCGCATTAGCAATCGGAGAAGGTGCAATCCACGCAATCATCTTATTAACCGCTTCTTCCGGTGGTAAATTTTCCCACTCACCAATTCTGGGGGGTTGATGTAGGAAAATGGGCAAAAGTAAGACATCAAAATTATCAAACATCGCCACAATTTGCCGAGAAATAACGTGCATCTGCTGCACCGCTTGCAGGTACTCCCCCGCGCTGCCAGAATTCTCTAATAACCATTGGTTAAGGGGACTTAATAACTGCTTGGGAATTCCCGTCGCCGCCGTCCCCGCTTGCCAAATACGGCGAAAAGGAGCGATTAAAGCCTGTAAATCGGGGGAATACTCCGTTAAATGATGCCCCATGCTTTCCAAATTTTTAGCCGTAGCGAGGACAGCATTTTTATAGACGGAAGCCGCCTCGCCGAAGGGGGATATGGAAGTGGAAAAAGCGATTCTCATCGGTTTTACGCCTCTTTTGGTGGCTTCTAGGAAAGAAAACGGCGGATCGAGTAGCCAGTAGGGATCGCCCGTCGTATAGCCCGAAATCACGGTAAGCAGCGCCGCCCCATCTGCCACCGTCTTAGAAAGAGTGCCGTTAGTGGCGATACCGCTTTGAAATTCCCCCACCGGGGCATAGGAAACGCGCCCACGACTGGGTTTTATCCCCACCAAACCGCAACAACCCGCCGGAGTACGAATGGAACCGCCACCATCGGAACCCTGGGCAATCGGGCAGAAACCCGCCGCTACCGCCGCCGCTGCGCCGCCACTAGAACCTCCGGGGGTATAATCAAGGTTAAAGGGGTTACGAGTCGGTAAAAAACCAGGATTTTCGGTGTAGGGAAAGGAACCTAGTTGGGAAGTGGCAGTTTTGCCCAGAAGGATAAAACCCGCCCTTTTCATTCTGGTGACGATTCCTTCGTCATATTGGGCGATATTTCCCTGTAAAGCGGCGACTCCGTAACTAACCGGCATTCCAGCGACGGCATTTAAGTCTTTAATGGCGGTAGGAACTCCAAAAAAAGGCGGTAATTCGGCAGTATCGGTGATTTGACTTAATTGTTCCGTTTGGATGCTGGCGGTGGCTAGGGCGCTTTCCTTGGCGACATGGACAAAACTACCGATTTGACAGTCACATTTCTCAATTCTGTCGAGGTATAAATGGGTTAATTCTAGGGGGGAGATTTGTTTAGTGCGAATCAGTTGGGCTAATTCTAGGGCAGATTTTTGCAATAATTCATCACTCATGAGCGATCGAGGTAAAATAAGTAGATGAAAATAATTATATTCGTTAGTGGGAAGATGGTTTTAAAGGAAAATTGAAGTAAAAATTTCCCCCTTCCCTATCCCCTACTCCCGCTTGTTTCTGAAAATTATGACCTCACAGTTAATTGAAATTCTCTCCGCTGACGAAATTCGTCGCACTATTACCCGTTTAGCTTCCGAAGTTATCGAAAAAAGTGGCGATTTAAATAACTTGATTTTGATCGGTATCTACACGCGAGGAGTGCCTTTAGCTAATTTAATTGCTAGTCAAATTGAGAGCTTAGAAGGGGTAAAAGTTCCCGTGGGAGCGATCGATATTACCTTCTATCGCGACGATCTTGATCGCATTAAAACCCGCACTCCTGCTAAAACCAAAATGCCCCTAGATGTCACGGGAAAGACCGTGATTTTAGTCGATGACGTTATCTATAAAGGTCGCACGATCCGCGCCGCTTTTAATGCTATTATTGAGTATGGCAGACCGCAAAAAATCCGCTTATTAGTCCTCGTTGATCGTGGTCATCGGGAATTACCAATTCACCCGGATTTTACTGGCAAAAAACTACCCACCGCAGCCGAGGAACAGGTAAAAGTTTATCTACAGGAGATTGACGGCAAAGATGGGGTGGAATTAATTAAATAAACAGGAGTTAAGACGATGATCATTTTAGCTTCCAATCGTGGTATTCCTGCTCATGAGCGACGGGAAGTGGAGAGGCTAATTGATACAAATCAAGACCTTTTCAGGAGTGCTGATCGTGATTTGCAACCCTTAATCCCATGAAAATTATCGCCTACACCTATACCAATCCCCTGCTCGATAGTCCCCCCGATACCTCGATTTGGGCCTATTCTCCCGAACAAGTGTATCAGGATTTTGGCGATCGCTCACAACGGCAGCAACTGCTCCGCGATTGTCAAGGGACTCCCCCCCAACTGCTGATCCTACGTCGCCTAGCAGAATTGGGAGACAATGGCACGGAAGTTAGCAAAATTTTACAATCCTTAGAAGCCCTCGACATAGATATAATTGCCCTAGAAGACCCAGATTATAAGCTGAATTTTGCCAAAATTCTGCAAGAAATATCAAAAAACGAACTAAGTAATCGTTTAAAAGCAGGTCACGCTCACAATCGTCTGCAAGCTTTGCCTCCCCCTGGAAAAGCACCCTACGGTTATCGTCGTGGCAAGGATCGTTATATACTCGATCGCAGTACCGCACCAGTAGTCAAAGACTTTTTTGATCGCTTTTTGATTTCCGCTTCCCTGCGTTCCACGGTGCGCTATCTAGAAAAACGCTACGGCAAAAAGATATCGGTAGCTACTGCCCATAAATGGCTGACCAATCCCGTTTATCGCGGCGATTTGTGCTATCTCGGTCAAGATATTATCCCCGATACCCACACCCCGATTATCTCCCGGGAAGAAGCAGCCCAGATTGATCGCATCCTGAGAAATAATCGCAAATTACCCCCCCGCAGTGCCAGCGCCCCGCGTTCCTTAGCGGGTTTAGTCGTCTGTAGTCAATGTCAATCGGGGATGACGATTACCAAAGTGACAGCGCGAGGAAAAGGCACAGAATACCTCTATTTGCGACCTTTGCAATGTCCGCGGACAAAAAAATGTTCGGCGATCGCTTATGAAAAAATTCTCGACAGCACAATCGAGCGCATTTGTCAAGACCTACCAGCGACGATCGCTCAGATATCTTTACCAGATTTAGAAGCGATCAAACGGGGAATGAGCGAGGAAATAGGACAAAAAAACGATATTTTGTCGCAATTGCCCCCCCTAGAAGCGGCGGGAATTTTAGATCAAGAAACGGCTAATCTACGGGCCTATAAACTGAAAAACGAGATCGCACAGATTCAAGGACGTTTAGACCAATTACCCCCCGATAACCTGACTATTATCGCTCGTGCCGTTGCTTTTCCGCAATTTTGGCGAGATTTATCGGAAATCGAGCGCCGTTTTTATTTCCGCGAGTTTATCCGTCGCATCGAAATCGAGAGGGAAACGGCTAATAATTGGCGTTTACGTTTAATCTTCGTTTTTTAAGAGTCTTGGACAATCTTAAAGTTAGCTAAAAATTGAGGAATTTTTGAGCGATCAATGCTAAGAAAAAGGCCAACAGCGATCGATCTCAACTATGAGCAATCACAAAAGATTAACTAGGTATAAAAAAGGGCGAAAATCTTCCCAGACAAAACCCCACCTTTACGATTATCACTATAACGAACCCGGGACGATGCCGGGGTTAATCACCATCGATGAAAATGCCGTTGATACCGAGATATTTTTAATTAATTATAACTCTCAACAAGCGACTAGAGTTAATAATCTCTTACCTCAAGACTGTCTTAAATATTTATCGAATGATTCCATCTCTTGGATTGATATCGTCGGTTTGGGTAATGAAGATAAACTGCAAGAGTTGGGGGAAATTTTTCATTTACATCCCTTAACCCTTGAGGATATAGTCAGTATTCCCCAAAGACCAAAAGTAGAAGAATGCGAGAATTATATTTTAATAATAGTGCCAATGGCCATCCTAATCGATCATCAGGGTTTTTTGTTAGAACAAATCAGTTTAATCGTCGGCAAGAATTATGTTTTAACCGTGCAGGAAGAAGGACAATACGATTCTTTGGAAGGAGTTAGGGAAAGAATCCGTTTAAATAAAGGTTCCATCCGGCAGCAAAAATCGGGTTATTTAGCCTACTCGATTTGGGATGCAATTATTGACGGTTATTTTCCTGTTTTAGAGTCCTACGGAGAAAGAATCGAGGAGTTAGAAAACGAAATTTTAGCTAGTCCCACGGAACAGACTTTATCAAAAATTTACCAACTACGTCAGGAATTACTCTCCCTGCGACGGGCAATTTGGCCGCAAAGAGACATCCTCAATGCTCTTTTACGCGATGAATATATTGTCATCGATACAACGATTAAACCCTATCTAAGGGACTGTTATGACCATGTGGTACAAATACTCGATGTTATCGAAAATTACCGGGAATTTGCCAATGGTTTAATGGATTTTTACCTGTCTTCCGTGAGTAATAAAATGAACGAGATTATGAAAACTTTAACAGTAATCTCGACGATTTTTATCCCTCTCACCTTCATTGTCGGTATTTATGGCATGAACTTTAATACTGATAAATCTCCCTATAATATGCCCGAATTAGAATGGTATTGGGGCTATGTATTTGTCTGGGTATTGATGCTAACCGTTGCTTTCAGTTTAATCATTTTCTTTTGGCGACGCGGCTGGTTTAAGAACCTATCGACAGGGAAGAAAAGATAAACTGTTAAGCAAATTAGGCGGATTCTATGGCATTGCCGGCATCTAGCAAGAGAAAATGGCTATTGCAGAGAAATCAATAATTTAGTATCTGCGGTATTTTTTAACACTTTCAGTTGATGGCTTCTAATTTTGTCCAACCAACTATAGTGCTGGTTGCGACATTGATAGACGATATCGATGTCACCAATCTCTGACTTAACTTGAGCCAAGTAGTTTTCTAGTTCGCTAATTTTCATAACCTATCTCGCTTGCGCTGAAGGACACCAACCCTAAACCAAGAATTATCGCTAAAGGATAGGGGTGACTACAGTTACTATTATAGGCCGATCATAATTCCTAAAAAAGTTCTTATCTAACAAAGTTAGCTAATGTCAGGGTTAGATGATAAGCTGTTCGTAATTTAAATTGCTTGTTGAGACGAGGCAAGAGGCAAACCTCCCCAACCCCCCCGACGTCGGGGGGTTCGGCTAATCTAAGAATAAGCGGTTTAAATGCGTCTTAGCTTATTGGCGAAGTTTCTTTCTAGTCGTCTAGGGGGCAGCGTCATGACTAGGTAAACGGGCTAATTTAGCGAAGAATGGCCGCAGTAATGCCCAAAATGCCGATAATCGCGCCAAGTCAAGAAATAAAAAATTCTCGATATTGTCTTTCCCTTCGCCCAACTTCGATAATTAATTCTTTTTTCATTACTTTTTAGGTTCCGGGGGTTGCTGTTTGGAAGCTGCCGCAATCGCTTGATTTAAACGAGTTAATTCTTCTTTAAACTTCGGTTCTTGGGGATAGTTTTTGACTAATTTTTCTAGGAGACTTTTCGCTCCATAAACGTCTTGAGTTTGTAATCTTGTTCCATAAAGAACTAGGATAACTTCCAGATTGTCGGGATATTTTTGATATAATTTTTCTAAAGGTTCTCTGGCTCCGATAAAATCTTTTAACTGTAAGCGAGCTTGTGCTAGTCCTTGCAAAGCAGTGGGGTTATCCGGTTCGCGTTCGAGAATTTTCTCGTAACCTTTGACCATTTCTTCTAATTTTTCGGGGGGAATAGTTGCCTCTTGTCCGGGTTGACTGCCTTGGGGGGAATTAGAATTATTATTTTTCAATAAGCCTAAAGTTGGCACCACCATTAAAGCCAGAAATACTAAACCAGAGGAAACAATTAAGACTCGTTTGAGCGTATCGTTATTTTTTTTTGGCATACTTTTTAAAGATTGGAGATAGGATTAATCAGTAGTAACTCGATGAAATTCGTGACCCCAAAGATTATAAGCCCAAATTCCCAAGCCAAAACTCCCTAAGCAGAGGATGGTGATCATCAGGAAAACTTGCCACCTATTGTAACCCGCTTCCTGAAGTTCTAGACGACCGAGGATAGTAGCAGCTAACAGGATTAAAACTCGACTAAATACCGCCCACCTGTGGAAGATAAAGACTACCGCCAAAGACCAGCCGAGAATTGATAATACAGCGCTAATATCGTTTTTAAACCAACTGCGGAAAAATACCGGCATTAAGTGACTAAACAGAGTTAATCCTAGGGCAATTGAGAGAATAACCCCCACCGCTAGGATATAGATGATGATTTCTAGCCATTCGCTAGTGAGAGTCCAATTCATCTCATCACCGCGGGTAAGTAACCAATCACTCCATGATAAACGCTCATGGGCGATCGACCAGCCAAACAGCCCATAGACCGATGGTATTAGAAAAGTCAGTAGTATAATGCGCCAAAACATAATCAGTTATCAGTTATCAGTTTTGAGTTTTAAGTTTTAAGTTTTAAGTTTTAAGTTGTGAGTTTTGAGTATTAAGTGAGCAGTATGTATTAAGTGAGCCTCATCAAATGGCAGTTTCCTACTGTCTTTTCACTGATTACTGATTACTGATTACTGATCACTGAAAAAAGTCAAGCCTGAACCCTGAAAGAGAGGAAATTTGCCCCTTTTCAGACTTCAGGCCGTTGGGATTGTCCCGATCGCTTAGGACATATACTGGATGATAAAGTCGAAGTAGGGGGCTGCTGCCACGGCATCTTCTTGAGTCAAAAGACCTAAAGCGGCCTCTTTGAGACAACGAATCGCCTCCACCATGCCGGGGACGGGAACATTAAGAGAGTTATACATCTCTTTGACCCCGATCAGACCGGTTTGTTCGATCGGTCCCTTATCTCCGGCTAATACCCCATAGGTAACTAGACGCAGATACCAACCATAATCGCGCAAGCATTGATTATATTGACGCTGACCGTAGGCATTACCCCCCGGCGCTCTATAATCGGGACGTTTCTTGAACAGTTGTTTTTGAGCCTGATCGACGATTTTTTTCTCATTGTCAGCGAGAGTTTCGGCAATGCGAATTCTCTGCTCACCGGTTTTTAAAAATTGCCCGATACCCTGTAGTTCACCACTACTAGGATAACGAAGTTCGTCGTCGGCTTTGAGGATGACTTGGCTAACTACGCTCATAATATCAAGGTAAATTCTGATAACATTCTGTAGTTTATCTCAGGTCGGGGTCTGGAAGTCGAGTCATCCCTGCTGGTTAGGCAATTCCCAAAAATTGTAATATTTCGTTATGAGTTTCCCCGACAGCCCGGTTACTCTCTAGAATGAATGTATTAGTGGTCAGGAGCGAGGAGATGGCAATTGAGATGTCACCGCACAGTGATTAACTTGAACCCGATAACTGGTAATTAATATGGAATTTTTAGCACCCTTCTTGTTGATAGCGGGCATTCTGGGATTAAATGGCTTTAAAATCGATCGAGAATACCAGCGTGGTGTTATCTTTCGCCTAGGGCGTTATCAAGACACCAAAGGCCCCGGACTGTACTGGATCATTCCCCTAGTTGACCAAAAAATGCAGCTAGATATTCGCACCAAAACCGTCGATATCGCCCCGCAAGAAACTGTCACCGCCGATAATGTCACAATTAAGGTTAATGCGGTTCTCTACTATCGCATTATCGACCCCAACAAAGCGATTAATAAAGTCGAATCCTATTCTGCGGCCGTTTACCAAGCGGCCATGACCACTTTAAGAAATGTAGTTGGTCAAAATCATCTCGATGATGTCTTGCAAAAACGAGACAAAATTAATCAAGCAGTCCAACAAATTGTCGATGAAATTAGCGAACCTTGGGGCATTGATATCGAACGGGTGGAGATGAAAGATGTGGAAATTCCCACCGCTATGCAGCGAGCTATGGCCAAGGAAGCGGAAGCATTGCGAGAAAAACGGGCCCGTTTGATTAAAGCTGCCGCAGAACAGGAAGCCTCGCTAAAATTAGCGGAAGCTTCCCGATTAATCATGGAAAATCCTGCCGCTTTGGAATTACGCCGACTACAAATGTTAACGGAAATTGGAGCGGAAAATAACACCAGTACCATCATTATGATCCCCTCCGATATCTTAAATCTCGCTCAAAAATTAACCGAAAAAAAATCATAAAATGGCTCAATTGTCAATAGCCAAAAGGGTTAATTTTCTCTGGTTTGTTAGACAAACCTAACGGGTGTATCTCATTTTTGTAAATCTACCAAGTTGGGATT
>SFBL01000058.1 GCA_007095785.1 Microcystis aeruginosa Ma_SC_T_19800800_S464 | reverse complement strand
CTCCAGTTACTCTAGCAATACCTCGCAGAGAAATTATTTCTAGCAGCAGTAGAGCTATTAATTTTTTGGTTTCGTTAGAGACGGTTTTATTACTAGGATTAATTACAAACGGTTGACCACAATTTTTACCCTTACGTTTTGGTTTGCCATTATGTGTAGAAACATTTTTGATGGTATGGCAAGAAGCACATTTAGGACAAGGAAATATTGAAGCTTGTGAATCTTTTGTTAGAAGATTCTGTTCTAAATCTTCATCGCAATCCAACCCAAATTTAATGATCCAAGAGAAGATATTGATAAAAACAGCAATCATAAAAAGCAAATTCTTGACATTTGTCATGTAATTATTTTTATTAGTCAATATTCTACACAACTCAGGCTAGATAAGCAAGAGAGCTACGCCACTACTATCGTATCACTACCGGATTTGATAGTTATGGACACATTTGTGAATGGCTAGAGGAAAAATTAGGGATAGAAGCCAAGGCCAAAACTGTGCACAAATTAGTATATTATCGGCTAAAAGCGTCTCCAAAAATAGCTAGACCAAAAAGCCTAGAACAATCAGAAGAAAGGTGAGAAGATTTTAAGAAAAAACTCTTAGAAAATTTGGCAATGCTGAATTGGGTAGCGATAACAATGATGAGTAATATAGGTAAAATTCGCTTTTTATGTGAAGAGGAAACTCGTCTGGGACTAAAAACAATCAGCGGGAGAAAAATAACAGCAAAAGGGGTAAAACCTTAGATTAATCGCAAGACTTTGTAACGATTTTGTAGAATTAAGTCCGTCATGGGGAAACATTACTGTTTACTTAACAATCTCCACCGATAACTAATCCCTGAGGTGATGGTACGGCAAATCAGATAAAGAAGGTATTTAATTGACCATTTATGTGGATAATCTAAATCCATCTAGACCACAAATGTTGCATCCTGTAAGAAAACTTAACATTTAGCGGTAGAAACATCCTATTTCGACAACATTTGTTAACATTTTATGACTTTATTTATCCAGTGTACAAAGCTGGTTTCTTGACACACACAAGCTGGAAGATAGAGCAGTTTGTTAATTAGCTTTTCCCAAAATTTAAGACTAGATAAACGATTAATAAAGCATAGATTTGAACGCTAATTTTCTTGACATTTTTTATGATCAGGAAAAAGTAGATTACCTTTGCACCCAGCCGTTAGCCGTACATTCACCAGATGAAGTGATTTTGAACAATTTTTCCGAGCAAAAGTATTCACTCTATAGTTGTACAACACTTGGTTTTATGTATTTCAAGTCTGAAAAAGCAAGTCTCGCCATTTGTCAAGGGTTTTCAGGAAATCTCCTCTCTCCCTTCTCACTGCTTTATCCTATTCCTGCCCAACCAGATTTTTGAGCCTATTTTTTTCTCTCTTATCTTCCCTCAAAAACCCTATATATATGGGCGCACGGATTACCATTATACATAAAGTGTATGTCAAGTCTCGTGATTTGTCAAGGGTTTTGAGTAATAATCTTCCGGTTGCCTTTTAGCCAAGCTCAGAACTAGGATAGGAGAGGACGAGGCATTAATGGAGCAAGAGAGGCTTAGACTGTGACCAATGTAGCGATCGATGTCCGATTAACCGAGACTTCTCTGTGGCAATGGCAAACATGGCAAGGATTGCCCTATCTTACCTGTAATCTCCTAGAGGATTGGTCCCACGGCTTTTTTACCCGTCATTATTACCCCCAAACCCCGGAAGCTTTTACAGCTGCTCTAGGGGCAAATGTACCGGTTTATCGGGTCAAACAGGTACATGGCGATCGCTTATTAAATCCCCAAGGGATTGCTAACCCGGAAATGGCCGAAGCGGATGGAATTATCACCGATGCTTCCGGTCAAGGGATTTGGGTGGCCAGTGCTGACTGTACGCCTGTACTAATAGGCGATCGCTCTAGCGGTGTTGGGGTGGCGATTCATTCTGGGTGGAGAGGGACAGCTAAGGGAATAGTTGTCAAAGCAGTTAAACAGTTATTAAACTCCGGTAGTTGTTTAGATAACTTAGTGCTGGCCCTGGGGCCGGCAATTGCCGGGGAAGTGTATCAAGTAGATGGAGAAGTTGCCGCAGAAGTGGGTTTAAGTTTATTCCCTCAAGAAACCAATCCCGACCAAATTCTGGCGAATTTATTTAACCTCTCCCCCTCCCCCTTATTTGCTGACGAGGAAAAAGGAAAAGTGCGCTTAGACGTGCGACGGGTGATTTATCATCAACTACAACAGTTAGGAATTAGAGAACAACAAATCGCGATCGCTCCTTTTTGCACCTATCAACAAGAGGAGCATTTTTTCTCCTATCGTCGGGAAAAAGCCAAAAAAATCCAATGGTCTGGCATAGTTAGTCGTTAATGATTACTGCTCACTGATAACTGAAAAATACCCCCTCTCCCATGCGTATTGTTTTTTTCGGAACCCCGACTTTTGCCGTTCCCACCCTCAAAAAATTATTAGCCAATCCCGATATAGAAGTGATTGCCGTCGTTACCCAACCGGACAAGCGCCGGGGAAGGGGTAATCAATTAATCCCCTCACCGGTGAAACAAATAGCCATAGAACAGCAAATACCAGTTTTGCAGCCCAAAAGTGTGAAAAAAAACGCTAAAACCTTAGATTTTCTCAGACAATCGCTGGCGGATGCCTTTGTGGTGGTTGCCTATGGACAAATTCTCTCCCCAGAAATTCTAGAGATGCCGCGATTAGGCTGTATTAACGTTCATGGCTCAATTTTACCGAAATATCGGGGAGCTGCTCCCGTGCAGTGGTGCATCGCTAGGGGAGAAACAGAAACCGGCATTACCACCATGTTAATGGATGCGGGCATGGATACCGGACCGATGTTACTGAAAGCCTACAGCCCGATCGCTCTTTTTGACAATGCCGAACAGGTGGGAGCAACCCTAGGACAAATAGGGGCGGATTTGCTCCTAGAAACCCTCTCTAAGCTCGATCGAGCAGAAATTACCCCAATTCCTCAAAATAACGACGATGCCACCTATGCCCCTTTAATTCAAAAATCCGACTATCTAATCCACTGGCAAGATTCGGGCCGGACAATTCACGATCGAGTCCGGGGTTTTTATCCTAATGCGCTAACCACTTTCCGGGGACAACCCCTTAAAGTGATGGCCACTATTCCCCTAGACGATCCTAGTCAACTCCCCCCAGAATTACAGACAAAAGACCTTTCTCATCTAAGCGGAGAAGTGGGAGCGATCGTGGCTCTCTGGAAGAATTTCGGGCCAGTAGTGCAGACGGGAGCGGGTTTATTATTATTAAAAGAAGTGCAATTATCGGGAAAACCACCGCGTTCTGGTGGGGATTTGGTCAATGGTTCCCGTTTAACTATCGGTGAGATTTTCGGTCAATAGTTTTCGGGGTATGGCTTTCCTTTGCTCCTCTATGCTTCATTGGTGAAGATTTTTTTCAACTTGCGAAAGCGATCGGAATAACTTCTTAATACTTCGATCGCAAACATGGGGGTTTCCTGCACGGCAAATAAAAACTGCGGTTGATTGAGATAGGCTAATTTACAATCAGTTTTGGCAATAGCTGTGGATTCTCGCAGTTTATCTTCGTGCAGGAGCGCTCCTGCTCCGAATACATCCCCTTTTTCTAGAGTTTCTATCAATTGTCCCTTGACATACATCTCCACTTCTCCGCTAAGAATACCGTACATTAACTCGCCCTCCGTGCCATCGGCAAAAATAACTTCACCAGCTTGAAAAGTGCGATCGGGATGATTTTCGAGAATTTTAATCGTCTCTACGGGACTTAACATGATTTAACAATAATTTTTCGGGTTATCTCTCCCATTTTCCAATACATTGAACTCCCCGATCATCGTTTTTGTATGTAAGAATACTTGAAACTTCTCTACCTGACAAAGATTCGGTTTGACTCTCAGAAATGCTTTGTTTAATCCTTGTCGGGGAGAGAAAAGTTCAGTCTTCAGGTCTTGATCCTATTGCTACCCAACCCGATTTTCGAGCTTATTTTTTTCTCTCTTATCTTCCTTCAAAAACCATATATATATGGGCGCACGGATTTCCACTATACATAAATTCTAAAGCAAGTCTCGCCATTTGTCAAGGGTTTTCCGAAAATCTCCCCCTCTCCCCACTTCCTTGAAAAAACACTGGGGTTAAAACTGTTCGATCGCTTGCTTAGTGATTTCTGCGATCGCATCTAACCTGGGACTAACTGGGCCGGTATCGGTGGATAACCAGAGAAGATACTCCACATTACCCGCAGGTCCGGTAATGGGAGACCAAGTTAAACCCCGATAGAACCATCCTAGGGCTTCGGCGGCCTGTAAAACCTGAAAAATTGCCCCTGCTTGGTCTTGATGGTCGCGAACTACCCCTTTTTTACCGACTTTTTCCCGTCCCACCTCGAATTGGGGTTTGATCAATAAAATCGCCTCTCGCGGTGGATTTAATAGCGTCCACAGGGTCGGTAAAACTTTGGTCAGAGAAATAAAGGACAGATCCATGACCGCTAAATCGGCGGGTTTTTCCTGTCCGTATAACTTTTCTGGGGTTAAATAGCGAAAATTAGTTCTTTCTAGTAAAATAACCCGTTCATGCTGCCGTAAACTCCAAGCTACTTGTCCATAACCCACATCGACCCCATAAACCCGTTTTGCTCCTTTTTGCAAGAGACAATCGGTAAATCCCCCCGTGGAAATGCCTCCATCTAAACAAATGCGATCGCTGACATCGATAGCAAACAATTCTAAGGCCTTGGCTAATTTTTCGCCCCCCCTTGACAAATAGGGCAGTTTCTGCTTAACCTCGATCGCCGCTTCTGGATCTATTTCTGTGGCAGGTTTATCGATGATTTGGTGATTGACTTTCACCTCTCCAGCGCGAATTAATCGCTGTGCCTGTTGACGGGAATCACAGAGATTTTTGGCTACTAATAATAAATCTAATCTTTGTTTCGGCAAGGAAGGCCTCCCAATAATCAGCGCCTAATTCTAAAAAATACCTTATTTTTCCCCAAGCAATCCCAGAAGGGAGCAGCAATTCTCATTTTGAAAAAAAATCAGATAAAATTCTCTTATTTAAATAGAGAACTTGTGTAGAAGCATTATTTTTTGACAGATAATTATTATCCAACGCTGGAGATAGACAGGT
>SFBL01000057.1 GCA_007095785.1 Microcystis aeruginosa Ma_SC_T_19800800_S464 | reverse complement strand
GATGCTGAGCTATTTGCAGCTAGTTATCCCTGGGATAACTGACCCTCGAAGTGCCAGCAATGCTACCCGCTACAGTCTGAAAGACGCAATATTAGGGGCATTCGCCGCCTTTTTTCGCCCGAATGAATCATTTCTAGAATATCAGCGTCAACTGAATAGTCGTTGTGGACGAGATAATGCTCAAAGTCTGTTTGGTTTGGTCAATATCCCGACAGTAGAGCAGATGCGGAACATCCTCGATGGAATAGCCGCAAAGCATCTTTTCCCCTGGTTCAGATGGATTGATCAAGGGCTGAAGGAGCCAGGCTATTTGAGGGGGTTTGAGGCGTCAGCCTCTCCTGCCACTGCCATCTGCACCATATTTTGAAACAGGTCTGTCAATGAAATTCCAGCAGCCTGAGCCATCATTGAAATGACGCTTTTCTGAGCAAACGAACAATACAAACCTGCTTCTAAAAACCACGGCTGTCCGTGTGGATCGATCCGAAAATCAAACAAACTGTAATGCCGACAGCCCAAAGCAACGTGACATTGTTTTGCGATCGCCCAAACTCGCTGAGTCACTGGATCGCTAGGATCAACAATCCACGCCTTGGTTTTCTCTTTAGCAGCACAATCCAAACTACCATCTTCATTTTGCTTGAGTTTATCTGCATAAGTCCGAATCGGATGAGTTTCGGGATTCACGGCGTACTCTTCTAGGGGCAAGCAAACTAACTCGCCCGCTTGCACAATTACCCCACAGCGAACTTCTCGACCCAGTTCGATAAACTCCTCAACTAAGACTTCATCTGCATACTCAAAGGCAGTTGCTAAAGCAGCATCTCCATCGGTGTCTGTTGTAACTAAACTCAACCCCAATGAATTATCGGAATGGTTCGGCTTAATAATCGACGGACGGGATACAGATAAGCAATCGCCTCGATGCAGAACCTTGCCAGCGGGCACGGTCACCCCGGCTGCGGAGACAACCGCTTTCGCCTTTGCCTTATCTGCGGCTAACGCCATTAGCTCAGCCGAATTTCCCACATACGGAATTTTGAGCAGATCGAATAGCGCACGGTACTGAGTCATTCCGGGCAGGCAGAACATTTGGGGTACCATCACATCGATCGGTCGTTGAATCAAAACCGCGACCGCTTCAAGGACTGAAACTGAGAGAGTCTGGGCGATCTCGGCCTTGTCTAAAGATTTGGGAAACCGCCACCTCAAATCTGGCGACACGTAGGCAATGTGGAACTCATAGAGGTCTGGATTCGCCGTATTTTGTAGACAATCTTGGGCATAGAGTCGCGACAACTCACAGTAAAAATCGCTCACAGCAGAGCCAACTAGATGCAAAATCTGCAATTTTTCCATGCTCTAGTCTCCTCCCAGTTCAACAAGCTTGCCAATGTTGAAGTCAATCCGAATCCATTCACTGCCGCGCCGAAAACTTCCCAGCAGTAATAGCGGAATCTGCCAATGATGCACCATTAAAAAAGGGAGGGGATCGTCCCACTCAAAGATGGCATCTTTGCCGTTTACGAGAATCTGTAATCGTTGCCTGAGCATCTTTGGAGAAAGTAGCTGGGTTAGCAACCTCCAAACTTCGTGATAAGTCCAATAGGTTGGGCGGCTAGAGGCAAGTGGCTGAGCCATGTGGGGGAGTGGATGTAGATTTAGATAAGCCTGTGCTACATCAGGATGGTTGTAGAACATCGTGATGGCAGAGTGTGTGCGCGGATTGCATTCGATCGCATAAACCTGTCCATCATCTGCTGCCTGAATGAAGTCGAAAGACACTTGTCCCGTAAGGTTCAGCCCCTTTACAAAGGCGAGAATCCACCGTTCAATCTCAGAATGATCAACGTGTTCGTAGTTGACCTGAAACGCTGAAGACTTGCAGCAGCAGTGAAGCTGCACGTGTCCTTGACGAACAGTACTATGGGTACAATATTCTTGCCCTGGAATATACTCCTGCATAATCCAGGGATTTGCTTCAGAAATGGGTAGCGCTCGCAGAAAAGTCGCCGTTTCCTCAGCATCTCGTAGGGGCAACTGCGTCAGATCCAATCGCCGCACTGAATCGTAAGGAATGCTTTTGAGGATATAGGGACGCTTTGCCTTACTAAAATCAAAGTCAATCACCTGCTGAGGATGGGTGATGCGATGGGATTTTGGCACGCTTAACCCTAGGGTTCCAGCGGCGATCGCAAAGGCGTACTTATCATCCAGTTGCTTGAGCCTTTCCACATCCACATGCATGACGGTGCAATGGGGCGCCAGCATTTCGGCAATGAGCGCATCATAATAACTGGCAACGGGGCTACAAACGGGAACGTAAACAGTAACCTTTTCTTTTTGCACAATCTCCAGTAATGCCTGAGCATACTGGGACGATTGCGGTTTTGGTATGGTGTAGAACCGATCAACGCACCGAGAAAAGCGGTGTCCGGTTAACCAGTACTTGTGCATCTCCACTAGGATGACTCGGTGCCCTGCTTTGTGAAATGATCGCGCAAGCTGCAAGGCTTTAGTCATCTTGCCGCCGCTAATGAGAACCGTTTGCGGATTTACTGTGGTTGATCGCGCCGGGCGAAGAACTAGCGATCTCAGCAAAGCAATCGACACGAGGGTAAGGTTGAACGGCAATGCCAGCAGCAGCAAAGTAAGAGTGGCAAGGGTTTTTAAGCGCGATCTCACCCCGATGCTGCCCGCACTGACCGCTGGCTCAGAGAGAAGCTTAACCTTGGGAGCGGTTTTTATCATAGGTTTGAGTGGGCGGATTAATGGACTACATACGCCGAATCAAGGTCAAGCCGTCTCGCAGAGGTAGCAGGACTTGCTCTACTCGTGGATCGTGGCTCAGGGTTTGGTTGAACTGTGCGATCGCCTTGCCATTGGGCGTAGGCGTTTCCGAGAGATAGGGCTGCCCCTGCATCAAAGTATTGTCCGCACAGATTAACCCGTTTGGAGCTAACAGCGAGGTAGTCAGGAGCAGATTGAGGTAGTCGATGTAACCTGCTTTATCGGCATCAATAAAGACTAGATCGAACACCTCTCCTGCCTCTGCAAGCTGCTTCAGGGTTTCAAGAGCAGGCGCCACCTTGACTACGATTTTGTGTCCGGCCGTCGACTCGTTAAAACACTGCCGCGCAAATTCAGCCACATAAGCATCAACCTCACAAGCCACGACCTGTCCATCGCTGGGCAATGCCTCTGCCATCGCTAGAGCGGAATAGCCCGTAAACATGCCAATCTCTAGCACCCGTTGCGCTTGCGTCAAATGCACCAGAAATTTGAGCATTTGACCTTCCACATGCCCAGAGAGCATTTCCTGCTCTAGCTGGCGCACTGTTTCACCATCCGTAAATCGCTTGCTCCAGTCCTCCGCTTGAGTCCGTTGCACCAATGCAGCCAAGTCAGGCGATTCGGGTGTCGTACAAACATCCAAATACGGGTCGAGTCCGCAAGCTAGGGCACAGACTTGCTGCAATTCAGCTTTGAAAACCGGATCAAGCCCATCGATCGACTCGGCGCGACCGACCAAGGCTGCTAACTTCGCTGAGATAATTCCAACGGGCGTAACGGGTCTCATACGCCTGCTCCCTCTAAGGCTGGCTCGAGGCGCACGTACATATCCTCACCATTGCCCTGACGAGGATAGTTTTGAGCGATCGCTCGGTGAACCCCTAAGGCATTGTCCAACTCAGATCGCGTTAGGTCGTTCATAAACACGCATTGCCCAATCGGGCGGGGAGCCGCTGCTCGCTGCAACCCATCGCGAGTCCGCGTAATTGCTTCGGTCGCTTTCCACAGGAGTTCTGGGGTGAGATAGGGGCTATCGATCGCCAGCCCCAATCGGCTCATTAAGCCTAAAATGCGATTGCGGTCTTCAACCGAAATATAGCCGCGCAACTGGGCGATCGTCGCCGTAAATGCCATATCAATGTTGACGCTATGACCGTGCAACATCGGTGGTTCTGGCGTTAATTCTAGCGTCGGACTCCAGGTATGACCGTAAGCAATCACTCGATCCAAATCTAGCTCATGCAGGTTGGGCACCTCTAGCTCTAACATGGCTTGAATTGCCTTGTAAGTCAGACGATGCCCCACAGCTTGCAACTCAGGGGTGCCATTCAGATAGCCAAAATGGCTGTGCAGCAATGCCGCACCATGTTCTTCTAGCAGCTCAAAGATTTCTAGATTGCCCACAACTGCAATCTTGATTAACTCTGCCATTCCATTGCGAATTTGAGCGATCGGCAAAGTTCTCAAAAATGAGAAATCAAGAATCACCTTTTGAGAGGCATGATACGCCCCAAGACGATTCTTTAGTTTGCCGTGATTGACAGCAACCTTAATCGCCACGCTAGCATCAATCAAGCCAATCAAGCTTGTGGGTACGCGAATGTAGTTGGTTTTGCGACGATAGGCAGAACAAGCGAACCCAGCAACATCGGTCGTGAGTCCGCCACCCACAACCAAAACAGGCTCCTTACGCACCAGTCCAAAGTCGGCAAACGCATCGACAATCTTCTCGAAAGTTCTCAGAGTCTTTTCAGGCTCTTTGATACTGACTTGAAAAACAGTCAAATCGATTTGATAGTGAGCGAAGTACCGAACGATCTGCTGGCGATACAAACCGTAAACAGTTTGATCAATCACCATCAAGCAGCGTCTGAATGGTGCATAACTTTCGGCAATTTCGGGATTCCCAATTTTGAAAGCACCGTTTACATAGAGCAAACTGAAATCAATCTTTTCGTAGCCTTCAATATGAAAGGCACAATCTGTGGACGTAAAAGTAGCCTTGATGCCTGCCATAAGGTTTCATTCTGAGATTCTGTTACCTTTGTAGCAGAATCTCAGAATTTATTCAACATCTCCTGCCAACACCCAGCAATTCCCAATGCAAACGGTAGCACAGAATACAGAACCCGTCTTACTCTTGCCTTTCAAAATGGAGTGAAGGGTTTGAACAGTGGGTTTCGGGGGAATGGAAGT
>SFBL01000056.1 GCA_007095785.1 Microcystis aeruginosa Ma_SC_T_19800800_S464 | reverse complement strand
TCAAAAAGTGCCGACCCTTGGAGTGATTGGGGGGAAAATTCAGGGACTTTTTCCCTGAAAATTAGGTAATTGACCACCTGAAAATGGGTAAAACCCCACACCCCACACCCCAACCCCCACCGAAAAACTTTTTCAGCAGACCCTAGTTATTGTGACTAACTCTTTTGATTAGAAAAAGGTAAACTTGAGAATCTTGGGTCAAATTTATTGACTCAAAATCAGCTGTACTTAATTTAAATGAATCAACCCTAGAGTTGAGTGGTAAAATCAGAAACAACGCCCGATTTTAGCAGGGGGTTTCCCCTTAAAAATCCCAACTTAGTAGATTTATAAAAATGAAATTGACCCGACTTTCCCGACCGACGACCGACTCCTAACCCCAGCAAGAAACTTTTTGCCGCAAACCCTATTTATTTTTAGGAATTGGGGGAAGTTGCGGTGATTTTCGGCGAGAATTAGCACTGGATATTTTCGGGGGTAGGGGTGCAGAACTGCGATTAGATAAAGCTTGAAGGCTCTTTTTCATATTAGCAGGTTCCGGCAGTTCTAGAGTTACTCCTTCCCTAGCGGTCATTGTTTCCTCTGGTAGGCATAAATCAAAAACAAAGGCAGAATTATTGGTTAAATCAGCCAATTCTAATTTTACCATCTCTGGAGAGGATTCTCGTGCTAAGAAAGGTTCAATTTCGGTTTTAATCAACTGTTCTAATTGAGCCAGATAATTGATCTTAACAGGAGTAACAATTAAAGTTAACATTTCTTGCCAACCTTGCCCCCCTAATTCGGCCAGAATATCCCCATAACAGCGAATCTTCCAGCTACCTATTCCTAAATCTCGATAGGAAAAAATTTCTAGCCAACCCCCGGCATCCGATCGATAATAATGGGTATATCGTTCACTACTTTCGGGAGATTCGTAATCGATACGCACTTCAATATGAGCAAAAGGAGAATCCAGACGGGCCAAGAGACGATAGTTTCCCGATACAATTTCTAGGGAATTAGCAGAAATTGTGTGTCCGTGATTCTCCCCTTGTTTTTGCAGTATAAATTCCATAATCTTAGCCTAGGCCTAATGTTTGGCCATGACGCTAAAACTTAGGATTTGTGCCGAGAGATTTGCGCTTTTAATTCCCTTGCTTGTGTCAATAAATCCGCTTGGGTTAGACTAATTTGTTCTTGGGTGGCCATCCATTTCAGTTGTACCGTGCCATTTTCAGCCTCAGCATCCCCCAAAATTATACAGCCCACGGCCTTAGCTCGATCGGCCCGTTTAAATTGTTTCCCGAAAGCGCTGCCACTCAAGTCTAACTCGACGCTAAACCCCAATCCGCGTAATTGCTGCGCTAAAACCACACTGCGTGCCTCAGCTTTTTCTCCTTTGGAGACGAGATAAAAATCGGGAACCAAAAAAGATAAAGATTGCTTTTGTTGTAATAATATAATCAGACGTTCTAAACCGATCGCCCAACCCACTGCTGGTGTGTCTGGACCGCCTAATTGAGCTATTAAACCATCATAACGACCACCACCGCAAACTGTGGCTTGAGCGCCTAAATCATCGGACTGAATTTCAAAGGCCGTATGGGTATAATAGTCCAATCCTCGCACTAAACAGGGATTAAGATTATAGATAACTCCTAAATCTGTTAGTAAAGATTGCACCCGTTCAAAATGCTTTTGAGAATCACTACCTAGATGTTCAAGAATACTGGGAGCATTCTCACAGATAATCTTGGTTTTCTCGTCCTTACTATCCAAAATTCGCAGGGGATTTTTTTCTAATCTCTGTTGAGAATCTGCGTCTAAATCAGCTTTGTAGGGAGTCAAATAATCTAGCAAGGCCTGACGATGATTTTGCCTATCTTGGGCATTTCCCAGGGAATTAAGGTCTAATTTTAGGTTTTCTAGCCCCACAGCTTTTAATATCTCGCTGGCAAGGGTAATTACTTCCACATCCGCCCTAGGGTCATCACTTCCCAATAATTCGACCCCGATTTGATGAAACTGTCGCTGCCTACCCGCTTGCGGACGTTCATAACGAAACATCGGCCCCTTATACCAGAGTCTTTGTACTCCTCCGGCGGCCTGTAATTTGTGTTCAATGTAGGCGCGAACGACCCCAGCCGTTCCTTCTGGTCGCAAAGTCAGGGAACGTTGACCGCGATCGAGGAAAGTGTACATTTCTTTACCTACCACGTCCGTCGCTTCCCCGATACCCCGTTCAAAAAGTTGCGTCTGTTCAAAAATGGGAGTTCGTATCTCTTGATACAGCGCAGTCCCTAAAATTCTGCTGGCAGTTTCCTCTAACCACTGCCAGTAACCGACCTCCGCCGGTAAAATATCTTTTGTGCCTCGGATTGCCTGAATTTCGCCCATAGTTCTCGTTATTTTTATCCCTATTTCAACAATCTTAAACCGCTGAGAGTCACTAATACCGTCGATCCTTCATGACCGACGACACCTAGAGGTAAGGTTATATCACCGGCAAAATTAGCTAGGAGCAATATGCCGATAAATGCGAGGGCGAAAGTGATATTCTGTTTAACGATGCGATTGGCACGACGACCAAGGTTAATCGCACTGGGAATTTTGGCTAAATTATCGGACATAAGGATAATATCGGCCGTTTCCAAAGCAACATCACTACCCGCTTTTCCCATGGCAATCCCCACATTAGCCATAGCTAAAGCGGGCGCGTCATTAATGCCATCTCCTACCATAGCGACAGTGTGATATTTTTCTTGCAGATTTTTGATCACGGTTAACTTATCTTCGGGCAGTAAATCAGCGTAAACCTCCTCAATACCGAGTTTTTCAGCGACTTTATCGGCACTTTGTTGATTATCACCCGTAATTAAAACGATATGTTCGATACCGCTCTTTTTTAGCTTCTCCACCAGATTAACTGCCGAGTCACGAAGGGTATCGGCTACAGCGATCGCACCGATTATTTGATTCTCTTGTACTACCCAAACGAGGGTTTTACCTTCTTTTTGTAAACGTTCGTGGGTAGCTAAAATATTCTGGTCAAGATCAGCAATATGGTCACGAATATAGGCAAAATTGCCCACAGATACCGACTTATCGGCAATTTTTCCCGTTATACCCCGTCCCGATACCGCTTGTACCTGATTAGCACTGAAGAAATTTATACCACGTTCGATCGCTGTGGCGGTAATAGCGGACCCAATGGGATGTTCGGAACAGGATTCTAGGGATGCAGCCACCGCTAACACCTCATTTTCGCTGACTGCATGGATGGGGATAATTTCCACCACTTGCAACTTACCAAGGGTGAGAGTGCCGGTTTTATCAAAAGCGATCGCTCGTATGCGGCCAATCATCTCCAATCTTGCGCCATTTTTAAATAAAATCCCCTGTTTTGCCCCGTTAGCGATACCCGATAACAAAGCTGGCATAATTGAGGCCATTAAAGCACAGGGAGAGGCCACCACGAGAAAAATTAAGGCCCGATAGATAGTTGTTTCCCAGGTCCAACCCCAGAAAAAAGGCGGTAAAATCCCGAAAATTAAGCCCAAAATCACGATAATTTTCGCATAAGCTCGCTCGAACCCTTCGATAAACTGTTGGGAGGGAGGGGATTCATTTTGCGCTTTTTCTACCAAACGAATCACCCTCTCAATTAAGCGACTTTCGGGGGGAGTTTCCACCTTTAAACGTAGCACTCCCGCACCGTTGAGAGTTCCCGCAAAGACTTCTTCACCGATGGTTTTATCCACGGGAAGCGATTCTCCCGTAATTGGTGCTTGATTAATGGGACTGTTTCCCTCCATAATAATGCCGTCAATGGGGATTAATTCACCCGGTTTGACCAAAACTGTATCACCGATGTGTAATTGCTTGATAGGAACCTCTTTTTCGCTGTCTCCCGTGATTAATCTAGCAGTATCGGGAGTCATGGCCATGAGAGAACGAATATTGCGATCGGTTTTCGCCAGGGCAATCTGTTCTAATGCGCCACTAATAGCGAAAATCAGGATTAAAACGGCTCCATCGATGATGAGATAGTAATTACTGTCCCAGAGTCCCAAAATCGCCGCCCCCAACGCCGCTACAATCATTAACAGGTCCACATCCAGTTCTTTTTCCTCAAATAAAGTCGTTAATCCTGCTTGGGTACTCTCGTATCCTCCCACCACATAGGCGATCGGTAGTAGGATTAAAGCTAGGCCGATCAGATTAAAGTGTAGGCATAACCAACCAAAAAAGACTAAAATAGCGCAAATTCCCGCGGCAAATGCCGAGGAATACTCAGACAACCAAGAGGACGAAATACTCTGAATCATGGAGCGATGGCAATTAATTCTCTCCCCATTCTAGAAAACATTGGATCGATGCAGAAAACCCCTATGACGTTATCCCCCGCACTCAACCTAACCGATAATAATTGGAATTTTGCTGAGGTTTGGAGCGATATGCTCCTATCTCCTCCCTATATCTTGCTTTTACTGGCTGAATCTTCAGGAAACTATCGCGTGTACGATCCCTCTGAGGGTTATCAGGTAGTATTCACCAGCTCGAGTTACGAGGAAGCGGAAAATTGGCTATTAGAGGACGAATTTGAACCGGTAGAGGGACGACTTTCGCCAGTAGAGATATAATTTCCTTATCTCCTTGACGCTTTTCTTCGATGCTATCCTTACTAAAAAAGCGATGGAATTGGCTAAAATCGCTCTTTATAGGCAGTCCGAGGGCAGTTAACCCCAAAAAAGTCAAAAATAATCCTTCGGAACCCCGTCACGCACCAGAGGGATAGAGCGAACTCATGAAAACCGACACGATTTTCTACCGACTTTTTCAAACCTTTCCAGGTCTTCTGTTTGAGTTAATCGACTTTCCCAGCGAATTAGCCAATTTCTATCGATTTTCCTCCGTAGAGGTGAAACAATTATCTTTTCGCATCGATGGAGTCTTTCTACCAGAACGGGAAGATTTACCAATTTATTTTACCGAAGTTCAGTTTCAGAATGATCCAGAGTTTTATGCGCGTTTTTTCGCCGAAATTTTTCTCTATCTCAAACAGACGCGGTTAAAAAACAATTGGCGCGGGGTGGTGATCTATCCGAATCGAAGGGTGGAAAGGGAGAATATAGAGCGATATAGAGAGCTATTACAAGAAACAAGAGTACAAAGGATTTATCTCGAGGAATTAGCTGAGAGTCCACCAGATTCGCTCGGATTAGCGACGCTAGAGTTAGTAAGCTTACCGGAAGCGCAAGTGCT
>SFBL01000055.1 GCA_007095785.1 Microcystis aeruginosa Ma_SC_T_19800800_S464 | reverse complement strand
AAGGCGTTAAATATCCGTGAGTGGGAATGTCTTTTCTGTGGAACTTTTCATGATCGAGATGTAAACGCTGCGGTAAATATCAAGGTCGCCGGAGGACATTCGGAGACTTTAAACGGACGGGTCGGAAAGCGTAAGACTTCTGTTAAAGAAGCAGCATCCCGGGTCGCGTCAACCCCATTCAGCGACCATTCTAAAAAGGTGGCGTGGTGAGGAATCGCCGTCCGTTTTACGGCGGCGAGGATGTCAAGATCCGACTAATCAAATTACCGCCGGCTTTGATTTAATTCGAGTGGCGATCGCTCGTCATCCCGGTCAAATCATACCTCTTTCCGGTTCTTGGTTTGGTGATGCCGATGACTTTTTGTCTATGGATGTTAAAGTGACCATTCGCAAGCTGGGGACGCTGCCAGATTTTGATCCCAGGGAATAGGGGAAATTATCGGGTTTTTCCTTGACTGGCGATCGCAGAAAACGGGTTTCTCCGAGAAACCCGTTTTCTACTCATGCAATAAAGCGAAGATTGCCGTTAGGTTCTAGCATTTTTATCGATTTTTGTCAAGATATATTTGACACAATTTATTATAAAAAGGGTTTCTTTTAGAAACCCTTTTTCTGCTTTCCAACTAATCCTATTTGACCTAATAGGTAAGGATAGTTCAGCAACAGCCGCTGCCAAAACAAACCCAAACTAAATAACCCCGTTTCCAACTAATCCTATTTGACCTAATAGGTAAGGAACACCCCTTGCAAAGTCTCATACTTTTCTAAAGTCTAGTAAAGAAATACATTAAATGTCAAGCAGTCCTAAAAGGACATTGTAGCCAATCTTCATTTTTTTCGATTGTACCACTGCCTTTACTTTTCAGATAAATTAAATCGCCGCAGTTTTCAATACTCTCATCATTAAGATTAATTTTATGGGAATAAACATCGATGGCTATAGTTACTCTATCTTGACCTTTTTCGGTGACAACAAGCTCAAATTTTCGCTCTTTGGATCTGTGATCGCTAATTTACAATAAAGGATAATAACTATCAGAATATTTCTGATATTGAAAGATTTTTACTCCTTCGGTAGCGAGAATAGTGCCGACCATAATAGCGACGCTAATCGGATCGATATAGGCAAGATAAATAATAAATAGTATTTTGGGGAGTTTTTTTCTTAAGTTTCTCTAGATTATAGCGTAGTATTTGCAGAAAAGCTTTCAGCATTTCTTGATCATAAATATCACAGGAGTAGTTAAAAATTACATCTGTTTCGCTAATATTGAGATACTGGTCAAGATTATTTTTATGATCTTTGTATTTATTTTCTGTTTCGATGATATTAAAAAGCGATTGCAGAGCTTTATTACTATCGGCAGGATTAGCAATTTTAATCACTATTGGTAGAGGAATCGCCTGATGTTTATAGAGGTCGTATTTCTGAGATTCTCGCCAGATACCGATGATAACTAGAGCCAAAGTAATCAGAAAAATTAGATCATATCCTTGACCAAATTGATCGGCAATTAGTGCTAAAATAGCGGCAATCGCTAATGCTGTATTGGTGAAGGGATTAAAGATAATATTATAGGGATATTGACGCAGATTACTCAGGACATTTTTAAGAGATTCCAGCATAATTTTACTAGAGATTTAGGGCATAATATCGAGAAGACACAGAGACAATTCTGGAAAAACTGCCGAACTAATGCGCTCATAAAGACGATATAATTTTTGTTGATATTCATCACCTTCTAGCTGACAAATGGTCAGGGTAGGCTGTTTGGGTTTACCGATAAAAGAGATGCCACCCAATCCGCAAAAATCGACAATCCAATATTCAGCAATACCTAAAGATGAGTATTCTTCAACTTTGCGTGCCTAATCATCTTGCCAATTACTACTAACCACTTCTACCACTAATTTAATTGCTTGGGAGCTAGTTAAAATTGCTTGTTTTTCCCAGAGAGGTTCGGCGCTAAAGTCCACTTCATCCAAAATGATGACATCGGGACGTAAAGCATTAGCTTGACTGGATTCTGGACGGAGCAAACAGTTTTTAGGAATTGTCCAGGGTAGATGTAATCGAAAAATTTCTCCCCACAGTCTTCCTGCGATTTTTCCCGCTACGGATTCATGAGGTCCAGTGGGTTCCACGTCTCGCAACTCCCCGTCAATTAATTGATAGCGTGGGTCATCTCCATACTGAGTCAAAAAGTCTTCAAAAGTGAATAATTTAGGAGATAGGTAGGTCATGATTTTTATCGGATTAGACCTAAAACTTGTTGTTGCTATCCATGATACTGATGACTCGCCGGAATCGGGGGATTTTTGGGGTTAAAAAATCCTTAAAAAAAACTTCCACCCCCCCTACCCTCCTTAATAAGTAGCTAGACAATTAATTACAGATAATTAGTTAAGCAAAATTAATTACACATCGAGATGCGGAAACTGTACGCTAAAGTAGTAGAAAGGGTCAATCCTCAAGAGGAGGATGAGTGCTTCTATGGGATTTCCGAAGAAGCTGTCTCTAGATTGTTGGTGATGGGAGGTTCTCCTCCTCAACCACCCCCCAATCTCTACGGACGGTGAGCTTGTCCCCTAACTCTTGGTTGAAAATCGATGCAGTCTCTCCCCGACCTAAAACCCCGATTCTCTGGTTAGATGTGTCGATTGCTCTCCCAGTCAGGGTTATACCCTTTGGTATCGGGACTTTTACCCCCCCAGTACCACCTTTTTACCCTCTTTTTGGAAATGCGTCGATTTGGGGGTCTGTGTTCCCCTCTCGATGAGACTTTCCAAGGGGTACTCCTTACCTATTAGGTCAAATAGGATTAGTTGGAAACTGTCTTTTTGACTTAGCTAATTCTGGATTTGATAGCTCCTTACCTATTAGGTCAAATAGGATTAGTTGGAAACACAGCAGCATCAATAGCGGCAGCAGAACTATTAGGTTTTCCCTTACCTATTAGGTCAAATAAGATTAGTTGGAAACCTTCTCGTAAGAAACAGGAGAAGCGGGGATTGAAGCGATTTTTTTATCCGTTAATTCCCCCTAGCAATCCGTTAGGATTCCTAGGCAATTAACTAACAAGAAAAAGTCATGGCAGTCTTAGAAATGCTCACGGTTCCCTTTTGCTCTCCCCTTGCCGGCAGCCTTGGCGAATAGATAATTAAAATAACTCAAATAGGACTGCCCTAGCAATTCTTTCTAGGTAAAGCTGCAATTTTTAATCAATTGTTAAAATATTAAAAGGATGCTAAAGATGGCGGCTAGGGTTTCCAGAGTGAGCTATCCTAGAGATACTACTTAAGCCATCCTCCCCCATGCTCGATCGAGTTCTCCATAGTCGTTATCAAGTCCAACAGTTACTGGGAAAAAAAACTATCTTAGCGAGGGACAGACACACCACCCAGTTAGTTATCATTAGACTTATTCCTGTTCCTAGGGGTCAAGGGAGTCAGTTTATCGGAGAAATAACCGGTAAAATTGCCCTATTACGACAACTCTCTCACCCATCTCTCCCCAAATATCTCGATAGCTTTGAGATAGATTCATCCCAAGAACAAATCATCGCTATTGTCCGACCTTATTTATCAGCACAGCCTTTAGAAAACTATCTTAACTCCAGTTATTTGTTAGCAGAACAAGATCTCAAACAAATTGCCAAATATCTTTTGGAGATTCTCTCCTATCTCCATCAGCAGGATGTCCCCATTAACCACGGCAATATTAAACTTAGTAATATCCTCTTTGATACCCAGTCCCATCGTTTTTATCTAGTTGATTTTGCCTTTGATTCCGATTCTCCCACCACCGACTTACAGGATCTAGGCAAAAGTTTTATCAGTTTAGCCACGGGGATTAAGCATAGTTACATACCCGAAAACTTTGAGCAAAAAACTAATCTAAGCGCTTTTTTCATCTATTGGTTAAAAAGATTATCAAACTCCCCCCCGGACTCTCATTTTCGTTCGGTGACAGAAGCTTTAGCCAGCTTATATAGTTGTCAATTGATCCTAGTATCTATTGGCAATCTTACCAAACCCTACGGCAGCGAAGTTACTGTTTATAAAACAGATAATCTTCTGCAAATAAAAATCGCTAGTAAAACCAAACAAAAGTTTTTCAATAATCTCAAAACCCAGTTAAGACAGTTTTTACCATCCCTATTCTTCACGATTACCCTCTTAACCATAGTCGGTATTTACGATATAAAACTGGGCACTTTTTTAATCCCAATTATCCTAATTTTTCTGCTCAACTTAATCTCCTCTAGTTTATCTTGGCAGTTATGGAAATCTTTTTGGCAGGGGGAACTAGAGTTAAAAATTACTCCCCAAAAAGTTTCTCTCTACCAAAAACTCTGGGGACTGAAATTTAAACTAACTGCCGATGCCGCCAGTTCCGAAATTTATAGTCTCATTCGTCGCAATGTCACTGTCACTATGCAGGGAGAAAATGTTAATATTATTCCTCCTTGTCTGGTTCTCGTTGCCAACCATCGAGAATATGTTATCACTGCCAGTGAAGATGTTAGCGAAGCCGAATTAGATTGGTTGGCACAACAATTAAGCGATTGGCTACGTTTACCGATTACGAGAATTTAAGGTGTATTAAGCTACGTTAACACACCCCATATTTATCTATATTTAACCGATAACATCGGAAGATGTAATCAGATGCGCTTCTAGGAACCAGAGACGTTTATCGATGTCTCGGGAGATTTCCGTATAGAGATCTGCTGTGTCGGCATCCCCTTGATTGCCGGTGGTATCAATAGCAGAACGAAGATGGGAAGCGTATAAGGCATAACGTTCGGCTAAAGCAACGATATGTTCACTACCATCGACGATATCAGCCGGATATTCCGGCAGAATCGAGTTAGCGGCGGCGATGCGTGCTGTTCCCAAAGCGGTTCCACCTAAAGCGGTAATCCGTTCTGCTACCATGTCCCCATAGTCTTCTAATTCCGTGGCCATTTCGTCGAAGAGGCTGTGCAATTGGTAGAAATTTAAACCTTTGACGTTCCAGTGGGCCTGTTTAACCTGAGTTTTTAGGTCTAAACTAGCGGCAAGGGTTTGGCTTAAGATTTCAACAATAGCTTTGCGGATATCTAATGCTAAATCGATACGAGTGGCGTAGTATTGTCCCGTAGTTTTGGTTTTGACTGGAGTGGCTACCATAATCTTTCTCCTTGAATTGAAAAACAAAAAAGGTTCTCTTGGACATTGGGTGAAAAATGTCCACCATATTTACATTATGGGTGCAAGTCCTGCGCCGTTGTAACAGGTGACAGGCAACAGTAAGCAGTGACTCAGTGCCAAAATTTAAAAATGTCCTCAACTTAATGCCTAGTCCTTTATCTAGCTCCCAAATAAGCCGCTAATTCTTCCGAACCGCCAATTAATTGCCCGTTAATGAAGACTTGCGGGGTGGTGGTATTGCCACTCATGGCCCGCAGAGAACGACTGGTGGCATCGCGTCCGAGGATAATTTCTTCGTATTGTAGCCCTTTTTCTTCTAACATTTTCTTGGCCTGGAGGCAGTAGGGACAACCCACTTTCGAGAAAAGAGAGACTAAAGGCGGTTTTTTGGCGGATGGGTTGATATAGTGTAACATCGTTTCTGCATCGGAGACTTTGAAAGGATCTCCCGGTTCTTCTGGTTCGATGAACATTTTCTCGATAACACCATCTTTGACTAGCATCGAATAGCGCCAAGAACGTTTACCGAAACCTAAATCAGCTTTATCGACTAACATCCCCATTCCTGCGCTAAATTCGCCGTTACCGTCGGGAATCAAGACGACATTATCACATTCTTGGTCTTTTGCCCACTCGTTCATGACAAAGGTATCATTCACCGACAAGCAAACAATAGCATCTACGCCATTTTCCCGAAAAACTGGGGCTAATTCGTTATATCCAGGTAAATGGGAGGTTGAACAGGTTGGAGTAAATGCCCCGGGTAAGGCAAAAACAACAACGGTTTTTCCTTTGAATAATTCCTCGCTGGTGATGTTCACCCATTGATTATTTTGACGCACGGGAAAGGTGACATCGGGAACTCTCTTTCCTTCTCGGTTTGGTAGCATAATCGTCAACTCCTAATCGTTAAGTCGTACTCATTTCGAGTTTGTCTAAAATAAGTGTACTCATAACGACTATGAGTTGTCAACAAGTATTTATACTTAAATCAGGAGACAGGAGATAGGAGACAGGAGATGGGAGACAGGAGAATGGGAAATAGACAAAAGGCAGTAATATTGATTAGTTAATTTCCCTAACCCCCCACACCCCACACCCCACACCCCACACCCTACACCCTACACCCAACCCCTTTTTTTACTGAAAAATGATGTTTTCCTTACTGAAAAAAAGCTATAAATGGCTAGGACTAGCGATAATGACGGTGATTTGGGCGATTACACCCGCCGTCATTGCCCAATCAACCACTAGCGCCATACCTCTGGCAAAAATTAACTGGTTACAGGCGATTTTTTTGGGATTTGTGCAGGGAGTGACAGAATTTTTGCCGATTAGCAGTACCGCTCATCTAAAAGCGATTCCCGTCTTTTTGGGTTGGGGAGATCCCGGTGTCACCTATACAGCAGTGATTCAATTGGGCAGTATTGCGGCGGTATTGTCCTATTTTTGGCAGGATTTAAGGCAAATATCCACGGGAATGGTGAAAGCGGTGGCTAGTTCCGATTATCGTTCCCAGGATTTTCGTTTAGCCGTGGGGATTATCCTAGGCACAATTCCGATCGTTTTCTTCGGTTTGTTAATAAAACTTTTCATTCCCGATTTAGATAACTCCCCCCTGAGAAGTATGACAGCGATCGCCTGTGCCTCTATAGTCATGTCTTTACTCTTAGGTGCGTCCGAAAAAATCGGGAAACATAAACGCAGTTTCGAGACTTTGCGACAAAAAGACGGGGTTTTAATGGGATTAGCCCAAGCTTTAGCCCTCATACCGGGGGTATCTCGTTCTGGGTCCACCTTAACTGCCGGGTTATTCATGGGTTTAGAAAGGGCCGTAGCGGCGCGATTTTCCTTTCTGTTGGGGATTCCGGCGATAACTTTAGCCGGTTTAGTGGAATTTAAAGGCGTTCTCGACCAGATTAACACCAGTGAATTAATTCCCCTGGGTATTGGGGTAATTTCCTCGGCGATATTTTCCTATCTTTCAATCGCCTGGTTATTAGATTATCTCAAAAAACAGAGTACCTGGGTGTTTGTCTGGTATCGTCTCTTTTTCGGGGTTACTATCCTGATTGGTGTGGCCCTGGGGCGTTTTTCCTGATCTTTTGGCATTCTAATTAATTTCCAAAAAATCTTGCAATTTTTTGAGATAAGTAGGGGCATCTTCTAACATGGGAAAGTGAGCGGTATTCGCCATCTCCACATACTGGATATTATTATTCAAATCCGCCGCCATTTTGCCCATTTTTGCAGGGATAATAATGTCTTTTTCCCCTGATACTAAAAGAGTTGGTATCTTAATCTCAGCAAATTTACCCGGCATGATTTCCACTGCTTTTTTACTCACAGATGTATAAATTGTGCCTAGGGCGGCCTCGTAATCTGCCGCCAAAAAATCTTCTAAAAAAGCAATTCTTTCTGATTTTGGGATCGATCGATGCAAAAATCTCGCTATAAATAATCGATCGGCAAAAGGTACTTTTAAAAACCAATCATAACGAAACTGTACCACATACTTACCGAATTTATGAAAGGCAGCAAAAGCCGCTTTATTATACTCAAAAATGCCATTACAGGTTAAAATTGCTTTGACCACTCTTTCGGGGTACATAGTAATAAAAAAAGTCGCCACCGATGCCCCCATAGAGTGACTATTGAGATAGATTTTTTCAATTTCCAAACTATCTAAAAACAAGGCCAAATCAAGGGCATATTCTTCTAAATCGTAGGAAATATCGGGGGATTTTTCTGGCAATTTAGACCGACCAAAACCGCGCATATCGTACAATAAACAATCAAAGCGATCGCAAATTGCCGCAGCGGTTGATCGCCAATAGCGTCCCGATCCTCCCCAACCATGAATAAACACCATGACTGGCTTTTTCTGGGCAGATTCTGACCCCCGAATCCACTCGTAATAGTGGGGAACACCGCGGACAGTGATTGTTTTATCGATTATTTGAGTTTTCATGATAGTTAGATACCTAGCCATCCTCGTCAAGAGTTTTGCCAACGTCGCGCATCTGTGTCCGATAGTCGAACGAGAACGATTTCAAGCTTCGAGTAATCGTTCATAGATGTCGTCTTCCAGATTATCCCAAATCTTAGCGAGAGCAGTTTCGCTGACTTTTTGCCAGAAATCCGAGTTTGTCTCCTCCGGGATGAGGGTGACTAGAACTCTAGTACCCTCTGGAATCGGCACGGATTCGAGGAGTTCGATCCGGCCTTCTTTGACAATCGCGGGAACGGTATTGAGCATGGTTAACCCCGATTTTTCCCTTTAAGCGGATTCTTGACTGGGTAGAGAGGAAGGATGAACCAATAGCTCTGCCGTGGAACGTTTTTCCACCATTTCGCGGGTGATTAAACAGCGTTTCACGTCCTTGCGCGAGGGCAATTCGTACATGACATCGAGCATTAATTCCTCGACAATACCCCGCAGGGCCCGGGCCCCGGTTTTGCGACGATAGGCCTCTTGGGCGATCGCTAGGACGGCATCAGATTTAAACTCTAACTGTACATTGTCCATCTTCAACAGTTTTTGATACTGTTTCACCAAAGCGTTGCGGGGTTGCGTCAGGATAGCGATTAAAGCTTCCTCATCCAGGGGTGACAGGGCCGCTAGGACGGGAATCCGACCGACAAACTCTGGAATCATGCCAAATTTGACTAAATCATCGGGAGTCATTTGTTTTAATAACCCTGCCGCTACCTTATCCTTACTAGCTTGGCTATCTCCCGGTTGAATAAAGCCCATGGATTTTTTACCGAGACGCTGATCGATCACCTTATCTAAACCGACAAACGCCCCACCGCAGATGAACAGGATATTGCTGGTGTCAATCTGAATACAATCCTGATAGGGGTGTTTGCGGCCGCCTTGGGGGGGAACATTGGCGATCGTTCCCTCTAACATTTTCAGTAAAGCTTGCTGAACCCCTTCTCCGGACACATCCCGGGTAATCGAGGTATTTTCGCTCTTGCGGGCAATTTTATCGATTTCATCGATGTAGATAATGCCCCGCTGTGCCTCTTCCACGTCCAAATCTGCCACTTGTAACAGACGCAAGAGAATATTTTCCACATCTTCCCCCACATAACCGGCCTCGGTTAAAGTGGTGGCATCAGCGACAGCAAAAGGTACATCGAGGATTTTAGCCAGAGTTTGAGCTAGAAGGGTTTTTCCCGATCCTGTCGGACCAATTAACAGAATATTGGATTTTTGCAGTTCGATGCTATCTTCTGGATTGCCGCCACCGGCTTTTTGGGTTTGGATATCTTTGAGGCGTTTGTAATGGTTATAAACGGCCACAGACAGCACTTTTTTCGCCTCATTTTGACCGATAACGTAGTCATCGAGGTATTTTTTAATCTCTCTTGGTTTGGGAATTTGTTCCCAAGTGGTTTTGTTTTGGCCCGATCGCCGTTTGTTGGGACGTTCCTCCACTGGGGCGACCGGACTGGGCGGTTCCATCAATTCCTCATCGAGAATTTCGTTACAGAGTTCCACACACTCGTCACAAATATAGACCCCCGGCCCGGCGATTAATTTTCGCACTTGTTCCTGGGATTTGCCGCAAAATGAACACTTGAGGTGGGAGTCGTATTTAGACATAGTTTATTATTTACAGGGAAGTAACGGGAACGGTAGGATCGGGCAGTTCGGGACGGGAAATCACCTGATCGATTAACCCATATTCTTTAGCTTCGACGGCGGACATAAAAAAGTCCCGTTCGGTGTCGTTGGCGATGCGATCGTAGGGTTGACCGGTGTGGTGAGCCAGCATGGTATTGAGTCTCTGTTTAATATAGAGGATTTCTTTGGCTTGGATGGCGATATCACTGGCTTGACCTTGGGCACCGCCGAGGGGTTGGTGAATCATGATCCGGCTACTGGGTAGGGACATCCGTTTACCTGCCGCGCCGCCACAAAGCAGGAATGCTCCCATACTAGCGGCTAAACCGAAACAAATTGTCGCCACGTGGGGGCGAATTTGTTGCATGGTGTCGTAGATAGCTAGTCCAGCATAAACGGAACCACCGGGGGAGTTGATATAGAGTTGGATATCTTTTTCGGGATCTTCTGCCTCCAAGTAGAGGAGTTGGGCAACGATCGAATCAGCGACCTGATCATCGAGGGGAGTTCCCAAAAAGACAATTCTCTCGCGCAAGAGTCGAGAATAGATATCAAAAGCCCGTTCACCCATGCCAGACTGTTCGATTACCACGGGTAAAACGTTAGCTAGGGAGTTTCTCCCCGTGTTGGCGTAGATAGCAGGGCGACAATTACTGGTAATTGGGTAGTCAGGTGATCTCGATTCGAGCATAATTTTTTCGGTTCCGCTATCACAATCTTAGGGTTTTTGCTTGGCTGTGGAGCTTTTACTGGCAAATGTTAAGCATCTTTAGCACTTCTGTCCATCTATTATGCCCTAAGTTTTCCTTTGTTGGCAGCAATCAGGGGATGGGGGATGGGGGATGGGGGATGGGGGATGGGGGATGGGGGATGGGGGATGGGGGAATTCAACTAATACCCCAACACCCAACACGACTGCTAACTCCTTACGGTTATTCTTCCTCGGCTGCCAACACTTCCACTTCGGCGGCTGCCAAGGTTTCTTCTGTTTCCTCATCCTCGGTTGCTTCTTCCTCTAGGGAACCTTTGGGGACGAGGGTGATAGTAGCCTTTTCCTTCAGCCATTCTAGGGTGTTTTCCGCCAGCATTTCTTCGGTGATCACCTGTTCTAGACGCTGCATATCTATGTCGCGATCGGACAATTGCTCCATGATTTTAGCGATTTTTTCCGTTACCGCTTCGGGACTGACTTCAATGCTGGCGACTTTAGCCAATTCCTGCACCACCAGAGTCTCTTTCAGACTTTCGATCGCATCGGGACGGGCGTTTTCCCGCAGTTTGGGAATATTATCTTTTGTAAACAACTGGTTGACATCTAGCCCCATTTGTTGAAATTCCATGAAGCTTTGGGTCAAAATATGCGTCACTTCCTTTTCGATCAGCGTCTCCGGTAAATCTAAAGTCGCACCTTTGACCAATTCCTTGGTTAAAGCCTCATAAATGCTTTCTTTGGTTTCCTTCTCCGCTTGTTCTTGGAAACGTTTCTCTAAACTTGCTCTTAATTCGGCGATTGTCTCCTGATCGCTGACTTCTTGGGCAAAATCGTCGTCAAGCTCTGGTAATTCCTTGGCTTTTAACTCTTTCATCGTAATGGTAAAAATTACCGCTTTTCCTGCCACATCTTCTTTGGGATAATCTTCCGGGAAAGTTAAAGTCATCTCTTTGACTTCTTCCGGTTTCATGCCGACAATTCCTTCCACCATCCCCTCGATAAAGCGTCCTGCTTCCATATCCACCCGCAGATCTTCACCGTCAATGTCTGGGATATCTTCGCCAGTTTCGGCGGATTTTCCCCGATAATCAACGATCGCCACATCTCCCAGCTGCGCCCCGCGATCTTCCACGGGAACCAATGTCGCTAACTGTTCTTGACGCTCTTTAAACCAATTTTCCACGGATTCGGGATCATAAACGGTTTCTTCGGCAGTAACGCTCAGATTTTCGTAATCTCCGAGAATAATTGTCGGGGCCACATCCACGGAAACTGAAAAAGTCAAAGCTTTACCCGGTTCATAGGCAGCGATCAAATCCTCAAACTGAGACAATAGCTGGGGAGTACCTAGGGACTCGATTCCCTCCTGTTTTAGGGCAGATTCGAGACAATTCTCGATTAATTCCTCAATTACCGCCGCTTTTACTGCCTTAGTTCCCAATCTTTGTAGAAGAATCTGACGGGGAACCTTACCGGGGCGAAAACCGGGTATATTGGCCGACTTCGCTAAATTATTTACCACTTTCTCGTGGGTGTTTTTCGTGGTTTCGGCGGGAATTTCAATTTCTAAACCTATCTGACTGGCAGGAAGCTTTTCCTGAATAACTTTCATTGATTTTTCTAGCTCTTACGACAAGGAACGTTTATAATAGAGTGAGCGGTGTTTACGCCTGCGGTGGATCCGTCCCGCTCATGATATTCTAGGGGAATAGCTGCAGTTGCTCCCCAAGCTCTCACAATCTTTTTATTTTAGCGGTCAATGGGGTATATTTAATTTATTCCGTCCTTGGGGCAGTTAAGCCCAATCAGAAAATTTTGCTGATCAAAAGCCGATGAGTCCAAGCTTGAGAATAACTCGGTGGGCAGAAAAAGATTTTTACTTTAACGATTTCTTCGGATCATTATCATCACCCAACTCGTCAGGAGGTCACACAATTTGAGTCAAAAAGTACGGGTCGCTATTTTAGGGGCCACCGGGGCCGTGGGAACGGAATTACTAGAATTATTAGCTAGTCGTCAATTCCCTCTCGCTAGTCTAAAATTACTCGCTTCCGAGCGTTCTGCTGGAAAAACCCTCAATTTTCAGGGCGAAAGTCTCCTCATCGAAGCGGTAAACGAGCGCTCTTTTCAGGACGTGGATATCGTTCTCGCTTCTGCGGGGGGTTCCACCTCAAAAGCTTGGGCGAAAACTATTGTCGAATCGGGTGCGACAATTATCGATAACTCCAGTGCTTTTCGCATGAATCCCGATGTGCCTCTGGTTGTCCCGGAAATCAATCCCGACAGTGTGGACAATCACCGGGGCATTATCGCTAATCCCAACTGTACGACAATTCTTTTAGGAGTGGCGATCTGGCCTCTTCACCAAGTACAGGCGCTCGAGCGAGTAGTAGTTTCTACTTATCAGTCTGCCAGTGGTGCTGGAGCGCGAGCGATGGAGGAGGTAAAACAGCAAGCACAAGCAATTCTTGAGCATCGGCAACCTCCCACTAATTCCTTCCCCTATCCCCTCGCTTTTAATCTTTTTCCCCACAATACCCCCATTAATGGCCAAGGGTACTGCGAGGAAGAAATGAAAATGGTCAACGAAACCCGCAAGATTTTTGCTTGTCCAGAGCTGCGGGTTAGCGCCACCTGTGTGAGGGTTCCCGTCCTGCGGGCCCATTCGGAATCGGTTAACCTAGAATTTAGTCGGCCTTTTTCTGTGCTGAAGGCCAGAGAAATTCTTGAGTCTGCTCCGGGGGTAAAATTAGTGGAAGATTGGGACGCTAATTATTTTCCCATGCCAATTGATGCCACCGGTCGCGATGATGTATTAGTGGGCCGTATCCGTCAAGATATCTCCCATCCTAACGGTCTAGAATTGTGGCTATGCGGCGATCAAATTCGCAAGGGTGCGGCTTTAAATGCTGTACAAATTGCCGAGCTTTTAGTTAAGAAAAATCTCGTCGGTTCCAGATTAGCAACAGTTTGATAATTAAGCTATCAGCCATCAGCTAGACCGAGGCGATGATAACTAGACCTCTGGTAAAAATCAAAAATTGTTGTTGGGGTTAGGAGCCAGTAGTCAGTAGTCAGGAGGATTAAGAATGAATAATAATCAATTAAATGGTCTATTTACAGATTTTATGCAATTTAACCTTATTTTGTCCGTTTTTGAACCCTCAAAAATTAATTATGCAAGAGGTTAACTAGAACGTAGGTTGGTTTGAAGCATGAAACCCAACGCCTGCATGGGTTACGAAGTGCGCTAACCCATCCTACAAATAATTAATTGTGCCTCCCTTCCCTACTTAGGAGGATTGCCAGATTCTTTCTGTTGCCTCTTGCCTTCAGAAGCTGATAACTGATAACTGATAACTAATAACTGATCAATGAGTGAAACATATTTTGGACGAGTAATTACGGCGATGGTGACACCCTTCACCGTCGAGGGTCAAGTTAATTATGGGATGGTGGAAAAATTGGCCGATTATCTAGTTACCCACGGTAGCGATGGTATAGTGGTCTGTGGGACGACGGGAGAATCACCCACCCTAAGTTGGCAGGAAGAGTACGAACTGTTTAGTGTTGTCAAAAAAGCTGTTAATGGTCGGGGAAAAGTGATCGCGGGGACGGGTTCTAATTGCACTTCCGAAGCGATCGAAGCGACCCAACAGGCTGCTAAACTGGGTTTAGATGGTTCTTTACAAGTGGTTCCCTACTACAATAAACCTCCCCAAGAGGGTTTATACGAACATTTTCTGACCATTGCCAAAGCTTGTCCCGATCTGCCAGTAATGCTTTATAATATCCCTGGTCGTACTGGTCAAAATATGACCCCAGAAACGATTATTAAACTGGCAGCAGTTGATAATATTGTGGCGGTAAAAGAAGCTAGTGGTAATTTAGAACAAACCTGTAAGATTTACTGTCATACTCCTGAAAATTTCGCTATTTATTCCGGCGATGATTTTCTCACCTTACCCCTGATGACCTGTGGTGCGGTGGGGGTGGTCAGTGTTGCTAGTCATCTAGTGGGAGAAGAAATCCAAGGAATGATTCAAGCTTTCTTAACTGGAGATGCGGCCAAAGCGATCGAGATTAACTTGAAATTATTTCCCCTGTTTAAAGGTTTATTCTGTGCCACTAATCCAATTCCAATTAAAGCGGCCTTAAATCTAGTCGGTTGGGAAGTGGGGGGTCTAAGACTTCCTTTATGTTCCTTAAGTCCAGAGTTAGAAGAAGGATTAGCAAAAATTATGCAAGAATTGGCTTTAATCTAGAAAAATACTAGAAAATTTGGCTAACTAAACTAGGATTTTTTCGAGAAATAGGTTATAATGTTAATAGCTTCACTAGAAGAAAAGAAATATAGTTTAGAACTGCTAGAAAGTATTGATATAAGTGAATTTAGCTGGGTGTTATTTTCCCAGTTAGACTTATTCTAACTATTCATTTTTTGAGATTTCCCGTCCACAAAACCCACCTGAAAAATCACCATAACTTACCATCAAAGGATACCTAATGAGTCAAGATAAAACCCAAGCAAAACTAAAGATCATTCCCCTAGGAGGATTACACGAAATCGGCAAAAACACCTGTGTTTTTGAATACGATGATGAGATTATTCTCCTGGATGCTGGTTTAGCTTTTCCTTCCGATGATATGCACGGGGTCAATATAGTCCTTCCCGATATGACTTATCTAAGGGAAAATCGCCATAAAATTAAGGGGATGATCGTCACCCACGGTCACGAAGATCATATCGGTGGCATTCCCTACCATCTCAAACAATTTGATGTACCAATTATCTACGGTCCGCGTCTAGCGATGGCTTTATTGCGGGATAAATTGGAAGAAGCAGGATTAGTAAATCGTACTAAATTAGAAACCGTTGCTCCTCGGCAAATGGTGCGTTTAGGTAAATCTTTCATGGTGGAATATATCCGCAATACCCACTCGATCGCCGATAGTTTTTGTGTAGCAATTCACACTCCTTTAGGGGTAGTTATTCACACAGGAGATTTTAAAATTGACCATACTCCCGTCGATGGCGAATTTTTTGATCTGCAAAAAATTGCCGAACATGGCGAGAAAGGGGTGCTATGTTTATTGAGTGATTCCACTAACGCAGAAGTACCCGGTTATACTCCCTCGGAAGCTTCCGTTTATCCCGGTTTAGAGCGGGTTTTTAACCAAGCAACGGGACGGATTATGATTACTACCTTTGCTTCCTCGGTGCATCGGATTAATCTGGTGTTGAAATTGGCCCAGAAATTTAACCGGAAAGTGGTGGTAGTGGGTCGATCGATGTTAAATGTCATCGCTCATGCGCGTAATTTGGGGTATATCAAATGTCCCGACGATATATTTGAACCCTTGAAAGCGATCCGCAATTTAGCCGATGAGAAAATCGTTATTTTAACTACAGGATCCCAGGGGGAAACTTTAGCGGCCATGACGCGGATTTCTAAGGGTGAACATCCTCATATTCGAGCGCGTCACGGGGATACAATTGTCTTTTCCGCTAATCCGATTCCGGGTAATACGATCGCCGTGGTCAATACAATTGATCGCCTAATGATGCAGGGTGCTAACGTAGTTTACGGACGCGATAAAGGAATTCACGTTTCCGGCCATGGTTCCCAAGAAGACCATAAATTGATGCTATCTTTGACGCGGCCGAAGTTTTTTGTGCCAGTGCATGGAGAACACCGAATGCTGGTTAAACACGCTCAGATGGCCCAAAGTATGGGGATTCCTGCCGAAAATATGGTAATTGTCAAAAATGGTGACACGATCGAGTTAACTGGCGATCGCATTGGCCTCGGCGCACCAGTGCCATCGGGAATCGAGTTAGTTGATCAAGCGGGTGTGGTCCACGAACACATTATGCAGGAAAGACAACAGTTAGCCGAAGATGGTGTGATTACGATCGCCGCCTTCGTTAACGCTGAGGGACAATTAAGCGCACCCCCAGAGATTAATTTGCGCGGTGTGGTGACAAAAGTGGAAATCCCGCTGCTGAATCAGTTAATTATTCGGGCGATCGAACGCTGTTTAAGCGATCGCAGTGGTGAATTTAAAACCGCCACGGGGGCCACGGATTGGGTCGGTTTGCGGGCCGAAATCGAGACGACTTTGCAACGTTTAATCAAACGGGAGTTAAAGAGTCAACCTCTAGTGATTTTCCTCCTGCAAGCGGCGGCAACGGAACCAGCGAACAATCGTACTTATCGCCGCCGTCGTCCAGCAGCTACCATGGCCTCCTAATAGCAGTGAGCAGTAATCAGTGAACAGTAATCAGTGAACAGTAATCAGTGAACAGTAATCAGTGAGCAGTAATCAGTGAGCAGTAATCAGTGAGCAGTAATCAGTGAAAAGATGGCAAGAAACTGCTATTTAATACTGCTCACTTAACACATACTGCTCACTTAAAACTCAAATCTGATAACTGTTAACTTACCCACTGATAACTTACCCACTGATAACTGATAACTGATAACTGATAACTGACCATGTTGCATGCTGCCGATTTGCGATCGCTGCTGACCGCCGTTGCCAGGGGAGAAATTAACCCGGAGACAGCCTTAGATAAACTTAAACATCTGGCCTTTGAACCGGTGGAAGACTTCGCTAAAATTGACCATCATCGTCAATTAAGAACGGGATTTCCGGAGGTTATCTGGGGGCCGGGTAAGACCACCGCTCAAATCGCCCAAATTATCGGTGTATTGCGTCAAAATAGTCCCGTGGTCATGGCCACCCGCATTGAAGCGGAGATAGCGGTTCAGCTACAGGAACAGGTAACAGACTTAGTTTATTATCCCTTAGCCCGCATCTGTGCCATTGCCGCAGCTGCCCCAGAAAATCCCCCAAAAGGGATAATTTCCATCCTAACGGCGGGAACTGCCGATATTCCCGTAGCGGAGGAGGCGGCGGTTACTGCTCAATTATGCGGTTTTTCCGTGCAGCGTCTCTGGGATGTGGGAGTAGCGGGAATTCATCGCCTCTTGAATCATCGCCATCTACTGGATGCCGCCGATGTGTTAATTGTTGTTGCGGGAATGGAAGGAGCCTTACCAAGTGTGGTAGCGGGATTAGTCGATCGCCCGGTGATCGCCGTTCCCACCAGTATCGGTTACGGAACCAGTTTCGGTGGTATTGCTCCTTTGTTAACTATGCTCAATTCCTGCGCGGTCGGTGTGGGTGTGGTTAATATCGATAATGGTTTTGGGGCCGCCATGTTAGCCGGCCAAATTTTACGCACGGCGGCCAGATTAGCCTAGATTTTCCCTCAACTCAGGCGGGAAATCCTATACAGTGAGTATAGGGATAAACTACTTTGAAAAAGAAGCCGATATGCACCTAAGTGAAATTACTCATCCCAACCAGTTACATGGTTTATCACTCCGTCAATTAGAAGATATTGCCCGTCAGATTCGCGAAAAACACCTCCAGACGATCGCCGCTACCGGTGGACATTTGGGACCGGGGTTAGGAGTCGTAGAACTAACGATCGCCCTTTACCAAACCCTCGATCTCGATCGCGATAAAGTCCTTTGGGACGTGGGACACCAAGCTTATCCGCACAAACTCCTCACCGGTCGCTATAACGATTTTCACACCCTGCGCCAAAAAAACGGCGTTGCGGGCTATCTAAAACGTTGCGAGAGCAAATTTGACCATTTTGGGGCTGGACACGCCTCTACGAGCATTTCTGCGGGGTTAGGAATGGCTTTAGCCCGGGATGCCAAGGGGGAAGATTTTAAGGTGGTATCGATCATCGGGGATGGCGCTTTAACCGGGGGTATGGCCCTAGAAGCGATTAACCATGCTGGACATTTACCGAACACCAACATCATGGTTATCCTCAACGATAACGAGATGTCCATTTCTCCCAACGTCGGGGCAATTTCCCGCTATCTCAATAAAGTTCGTCTAAGCGAACCCGTCCAGTTTATCGCCGATAATCTCGAGGAACAATTGAAACATCTACCCTTCTTCGGTGACTCCCTCACTCCGGAAATGGAACGAGTCAAAGAAGGAATGAAACGGTTAGCAGTTCCCAAAGTCGGCGCTGTTATCGAAGAATTGGGCTTTAAATATTTTGGCCCGATTGATGGTCATAATATTCCCGAATTAATCGCCACTTTTAAACAGGCCCATAAGGTTCACGGACCGGTTTTCGTCCACGTTGCCACCGTTAAAGGTAAAGGCTACGAATGGGCCGAAAAAGATCAAGTGGGTTATCATGCCCAAAATCCCTTTAATTTAGCCACGGGTAAACCGATTCCCTCCAGTAAACCGAAACCCCCCGCTTATTCCAAAGTTTTCGGGCATACTCTCACTAAATTAGCGGAAAATGACCCGCGCATTATCGGTATCACCGCCGCCATGGCTACCGGGACGGGATTAGATAAATTTCAAGCAAAACTGCCGAAACAGTACATCGATGTGGGAATTGCTGAACAACACGCCGTTACTCTCGCCGGTGGTCTTGCTTGCGAAGGAATGCGCCCGGTTGTCACCATTTACTCTACTTTCCTGCAGCGGGCCTTTGATCAGATTATTCACGATATCTGCATTCAAAATCTACCGGTTTTCTTCTGCATGGACCGGGCCGGTATTGTTGGGGCCGATGGACCGACGCACCAGGGGATGTACGATATCGCCTACCTGCGTTGTATCCCCAATATGACCATTATGGCCCCGAAAGATGAGGCGGAACTGCAAAGAATGGTCGTGACGGGGATTAATCATACCAGCGGCCCCATTGCTATGCGTTACCCCCGGGGCAACGGTTTAGGGGTTCCCCTGATGGAAGAGGGTTGGGAAGCTTTACCCATCGGTAAGGGCGAAATTCTCCGCAGTGGTGATGATATTCTTCTGTTAGGATACGGCACGATGGTTAACACTTCCCTACAGGTGGCTGAAATTCTCAGCGAACACGGTATCGAAGCCACAGTCGTTAATGCTCGTTTTGTCAAGCCCCTTGATACAGAACTTATCTTTCCCCTTGCCCAACGTCTTGGTAAAGTGGTGACTTTGGAAGAAGGTTGTTTGATGGGTGGTTTTGGTTCTGCGGTTTTGGAAGCTTTACAGGATGCTAATATTCTGGTTCCGGTCAAACGTTTCGGGGTTCCCGATAAATTAGTGGACCACGCAAAACCAGAGGAATCCTTCGCTGATTTGGGTTTAACCAGTCCCCAGATTGCTGAACAGGTTTTAGCGGCATTTTTTAGCCAAAAACAAACCGCTAAGGTTGGTTAAAATCTAGAGATTAGCTTGTCCAGTTTTCCCGAAAAATTAGGGAAGACTGGTTTTTTTTGGTCTAGATAAATAAGTAAAATTTATCTTAAGCTAATAAATAATTGGGAAATTTAAATATAAAAACCCAATGCAACAAAACTTTACAAAACTAGATTTTGTGCGAATTTGCCCAAATTTAGCCGAAAAGCAGGATTCGTTACATTTCGTAATGTGATAGGATCGTGGTATGCTGTGGGCTTAGTATGACCATGTAACTTTTAATCGCCGAAAACCCGCGCCAATCAAGGCACTTAATCCCTTATCACCTCCTAAAAGAGACATTAAGGGTTAAATTTTGCCAAGAAATTGCTTGAAGTTTTGTA
>SFBL01000054.1 GCA_007095785.1 Microcystis aeruginosa Ma_SC_T_19800800_S464 | reverse complement strand
GGACTCTGTGTAAGACAGTACATGGTTTTTTAACTGTGGTATGCGACGGTGGTGGAAGCAGAAACTTAAATCGTGAGGTTTAGGAATCGCCGCACTTTTAGGGCGGCGAGGATGTCAATGAGGTTCGCTCGTCCTCTATTTTGATCGCCGACTCGTGCAGTCATGTCTTTTTTTCTCTTAGCTGTTGAACCACCTGCCCTAATTAACACTGTAGCCGAACCGGAAACGGAGGAGCGCCAAGTTGCTGAAAATATTCCCACGTCTGTAGTTCCCCTCCCTGTCACCCCAGCACCTCTAGAGGCAAAAAAGCCTTCAGAAGAGAGCGTTTCTATTCCCCTCACCGTCACTCCACCCCCGGAAACCGTCGAGGTAAAACCCTTGGTTCCCGATCAGGGTATTCCCTTAGAACCTTTACCTAGCAGTGGGGGTGATGCGGCAGCTTTAGGAAAACCCCTTTCTGTCCAGAATTCTCCACCCCCCGCAGCCGTTGGTGTCACCATTCATCCCGAAACCGAGATAGTTTCAGGATTAAATCAAAAAGCTCTTAACCAGAAAAATGGCTCAACTCGGCTATTAGTGCGGAAAAAAGGCGAAAAAACCAGCCAAGAATACTTGATTTCCCTCAATAACAGCCTAGCTCAGTCCGCTGCAGTTAATCCAGAAGGGGAAAGACCCCTAGAATTAGTGGCCGATGAGCAGGAATTTGACCAAAATCGGCAGATTATCACCGCTAGGGGTAATGTCACCCTACGTTTTGCCCAAAGTGTACTAACAGCCGATCGCTTACAGATTAATCTTCCCGAAAAGTTAGCAGTAGCGGAGGGCCAGGTGATCCTAACCCGGGGAGATCAAATCCTGCGCGGCGATCGCTTTGAGTATTATTTCGTCCAGGATAGCGGTGTGGTATTTAATGCCAATGGGGAGATTTTTCAACCCAGCACCGCTAGGGATTTAGGGCAAACGCTGCCCACGGATGTGGGGGCCGGTAGTTCTTTTGGAACCCTAACCGATCGTTTGGCATTAAATCAACCCTTGCAGAGAATCACGACGGGAGAGGGTTTTCAATTTGTTGTCGGGGGACAGGATCCCAGTCGGCGCGATCGACAGAATATTAGTAGTCCATCGGGAGGAACGATTAATCGTGTCCGTTTTCAGGCCGAACGCTTGAATTTTGATGGTAAGGTGTGGAATGCCACTAATGTGCGTCTGACTAATGACCCTTTTTCCCCTCCTGAGTTGGAAGTTCGGGCTAATTCCGCCACTTTTCGCAGTACCGGCCCCTTTACCGATGAGTTACGGATGAGTAATTCCCAGTTGGTTTTCGATCAACGGTTAGTGGCACCCACTTTTATTAATAGTCTTACGTTCGATCGCCGTCGTCGTCGTCCTTTTTTAATTGCCCCGGGCTATGATGGGGAGGATCGGGGCGGATTTTTCGTAGAAAGTCCACTGACTTTAGTGGAGACACCGAAGACTATTTTTGAGTTGACACCGCAATATTTAATTCAAAAAGTCCTTAATCCCGATGCTTTTCCCTCAGCTAACCCGGGAGGTGGTGAAGTTTCGCCCCTTAGTCCGAAAGCTTTTGGTTTATTGGGCAATTTTGCCACTAATTTTGGTGAGCGCTCGTTTTTGCAAGCGACAGCTTCTTTTTCTAATTTAGATTTGGAACAGATCGAAAACAGTGTTCGTTCTAAAATTCGCTTTCAACAGACGATCGGACAGTTGCAGGACCCCTATCTGCTCAATGTGGAGTACAATTATCGCGAGCGTCTCTTTAACGGTTCTTTGGGGTTTCAGACGGTTAATAGCAGTTTTGGGGCAATTTTGACCTCACCGGTGATTGTCGTCCCCAATACGGATATTAGACTCAGTTATCAAGCTTCTTTTCAGAATATCAACGCACCCACCGATCGCAGTAATCTCTTAGCAGCCAATGCAACGGATAATGTCACTAATTTAAGCCGTTTTCAGGGTGCTGTCTCCCTCAATCGCAGTTTTTTACTCTGGTCTGCCCTTACTTTACCACCGACTCCCGACCAAGGTTTAAGATTTTCTCCTCTTCCCGTTCAACCCTATATTGCTCTTGTCACTGGTGTCACTGGTGTCAGCAGTTATTACACTAACGGGGAGACGCAAAATTCCCTTACGGGAACCGTGGGATTATTAGGACAGTTTGGGCGTTTTTCCCGCAATTTGTTCGACTATACCGGGTTTAATCTCAATTTTAGTCAGGGTTTAGTTAACGGACAATCACCCTTTTTCTTCGATCGCTTTGTTGATCAACAAACAATGTCCTATGGTATAACTCAACAGGTATATGGTCCGATTCGCGTGGGTTTCCAGAGTGTTTATAGTATCGATCAAGCGAAGGAAATCAGTACAGAATATTTTCTCGAATGGAGTCGTCGCACCTATAGTTTAATTTTGCGCTATAACCCGGTGCTGCAGTTGGGAATACTCAACATCCGTGTCTCGGATTTCAATTGGACAGGTAACCCCGGCTATTTTGAGGGCAGCGATGTCCGTCCGGTGGTGGATGGAGTAACCCGTTAAGCTGAGGAGACAGGAGAGGGGATAGGGGATGGGGGATAGGGGATAGGGGACAAGGGAGATGGGGAGAAGGGAGGGGGAATTATGAATAATGAATTATGAAGTGGGGTTTTAGCGATTTTTAGGTCGGGATTACCTCTCATTAAGACTCCCTTGGCTAACTTCTATCTTCTTTTCAACGTGACAGAAAAGCTCCTAAAATTTTCATTGTGTTACTCGTTTCATAATTCAACCCTTCTACTCCTGTAATATTTGTTTGTTCATAAAGTCTGGGAGAGCGTAAAGTATTCTGACATTTTTCTGTTTTCAGGTTCCAAAGTTTAATCGTCTCGTCTTCACTTGCGCTGGCCAATGTCTTACCGTTGGGACTAAAACAGACTGACCTGACACTTTTAGTATGTCCACACAGGAGTTGATGAAGTTGACCTGTTTCAACATCCCAAATTCGGATTGTTGCGTCATCCCCCCCACTTGCTAGTAACTTCCCATCGGGACTAAAGGCCACTGACCATACCCAAGACTTATGACCTTCAAAACTATTAATTAATCTACCATCTTTGACTTGCCAAAGTTTGACCGTTTGATCATCACTTGAGCTGGCTAATAGTTGACTGTCAGAGCTAAAGACAACAGACCAGATTCTTCCTTGATGACCTGTAAAAGTCCGCAAAGATTGAGTCATATTATCTTCAATAGACCAGAGTTTAATAGTTCGATCTTCACTACCAGTTGCTATTAATCTTCCGTCAGGACTAAAAGCGACTGATAATACCCAGGCCTGATGTTCCTCAAAAGTTTTCAGACAAAATCCTCTCGGAACTGACCAAAGCTTAACAGAATTATCTCCACTACCACTCACCAATATTTGACTATTGGGACTAAAAGCGATCGCCCACACTCGCTTTTGATGTTCTGGGGAAAAAGTGTACTTTTCATCTGTTTTGATATCCCAAAGTTTAATGGTGTTATCGTGACTGGTACTAGCAATCAATTGACCATTCGGACTAACCGCAATTTGATATAATAAAACCCAATAATCTTTTTCTTGTAAAATTTTAATCACCTCGCCACTTTCCCCTGACCATAATCTAATCGTTTGATCTCCACTTCCACTTATCAATGTTTTTCCATCGGGACTAAAAGCTACTGAACAGATCCAGTCAGTATGACCATTAATCTGTTGAAGACATTTATGGTTTTTGATAGACCATAATCGGATCGAACGATCTATAGAACCACTCAAGATATATTGACTATCGGGACTGAAAGTAATTGATGATAACCGATTGCCATATCCCCTAAAACACTGAAGACATTTTCTGGTTTTAACTGACCATAATCGCAGAGTAAAATCTTCACTCCCACTGGCTATATATTGACCGTCCGGACTAAAAGCAATTGACCAAATCCAGCTTTCATGTCCTTCTAAAGTATCAATATTTTGATATTTTCCTTCTATAATCGACCATATTTTAATGGTTTTATCCCCACTACCACTGGCTAGAAGTTGACCATCGGAACTAAAGGCAACTTGCCAAACCCAATCTTGGTGTCCTGTAAGAGTATGGAGACATTCTCCTGTGTCAACTGACCATATTTTGACGGTTTTATCAGCACTCCCACTGGCTAAAAGTTGACCATTTGGACTAAAAGTAACACCACCTACTCGTTCTTGATGTCCTTCAAGGGTGTGGAGACATTCTCCGGTTTCAACTGACCATATTTTGATGGTTTTGTCCTCACTTCCTGTCGCTAAAAACTTACTATCAGCACTAAAAGTAACTGATCTAATAGGAGCATGATGTTTTTGAGAAGGATCGGGCCAAGAGTGACAATTTATAGATATATCTGTTATAATAGACCAAATTTTTACAATTCCGTCTTGTCCCCCACTTGCTAGTAACTGTCCCTCGGAATTTAATGCTACTGACCACACCCAGCTTCCGTGAGCAGGAAAACTTTTGTTTAATTCTAATTTTCCGTCTTGTTTGACTTTCCAGAGGTAAATCATCCCATGACTGTCACCAGTTGCTAAAAGATATTCTCTTTGAAGATAGCGATCAAACTGACTACAAGAAATTGATAAAATACTGCCACAGGTTTGAGGAAAAATACAATCAGAGAACTGTGAATATGAAAAATCTACTTGGTTGAGTCTAATGTTTGAGAAATCGACTTGTCGAATAGAGATATGGGAAAAATCGTAGTCTCTTAAATTACCTTTTTTCAGTATATTAAGTAAGTTAATAATATTGCCAGCAATGCAACCAATTTGTCCAGAAGGTTCATGTTTTAATGTCTTTAAACACTCAATTAGTTGGCTTTCCACATTATTTTCTTGAAAATTATGGATTAAGTTCTTAATTATTGGGTGTAAAATAACATTAATTTGAATCTTTCTTACATAATCTGGAACAGTAGTTTTAGTCAAGGAGTTACTTCTTAATAATTGGAAATTTTGAGTTTTGATTTCTTCTGTTGCTATGGTAATAATTTTTTGAGTGAAATATTCAATCAATAAAGGATGTAGTGTAAAGTAGTCATCTTCTTTATCTAAGAGAATTTTGGTAGATAATGTTCTAATTCCTTCTTGAATATTTTTACCGTCAGGTTCAATGATAATATTGTGTTTTAGTTCTGACAAAGAAACTGGATTTCGATTAATCGCTAACTCAAAAAGAATCGCTTTTTCTAAATCAGATAGTTGCTGAAAGTAAGAATTAAAAATAAACTCAATATCTTCTATAAGAAGATTACCTTTTTCTAAAAAATCCGAGAGGTTATTATGATGAACCCGTTGAATATGAAGAGCGATAGATTTGATAAATAAAGGATTGCCATGACAGACTTGTTGAATTAAAAATTGCCATTCATCCTCTGTACCATGAAAGGTGTCAATATCTCCAAAAATTTGCTTTCCAGTTTGATAGTCAAGTCCCTGTAACTCCAGGAAATAGGTTGAAGTCTTATTTCCTGCTAACGATTCAAGTTCTTGAGGAATTTTTCGACTGGTTATAATTAAACAGCTGTTGTGCTTTGACTGACCAATTGCTTGTAAAATTTCCCTATATTCTCGATAGTTTTCATGCTCAATAATGGCATCAATATTATCTAAAAATAATAAACAACGATATTTGGCTAGTATCTTGATCAATTTTACCAGTTTTATTTTAAATTTATCTTCTGTCTTAAAACTGATATTTTGGGAAATAATATTGCCTGTATTTTCAAGAAATTCTAGGGATAAAGGGGGATCCAAAAAAGACCAATAGATAACATGGTGAAATTCCTCTTGAATTTGCTCAATCAGTTTACAGACAAGAGATGTTTTTCCGATTCCTGCTATTCCTAAAATTCCGATAATTTTACACGGGGGACTATTTTGAAAAAACTTTTGTTTTAATAATACCAGTTCTTTCTCTCTACCATAAATCTGAGAAATATCAGGAATCAATCCGAAATTATCATAATTTATTTCTGTTTTAATTGATGAGTTTTGAGGACCAGGAGATTTACGCTTATCCCATTCTTCCTCAAATTTTTTCAAATTTTCTTCTGTCGATGAATGCCAAAGATTTAGGGTAAAGTGCAAATTTGCCGTGCCTTTAGTTTTGACTCTATTATCTATTAGTATTTTCCATTCTTGTAAAACCTTAAGGTCATTTCTCATCTGTTCAACAGTAATGGTAGCCCCTAACTTTTGCTTAGTAATTCCCTGACAAAAATCTGTTAATATTCTTAAAGTTGTGTTGACAATTAGCTTAGGATGTGATACACCTTCTTCGAGCCACCTGACGGATAGTTGATTTGACCAATACTTGTGATCTCGTGATTCCTTATTAACATGAGTTAATAGTCTTTCTAAGAAGAGCAAAATTCTTTTTTTGACGGTAGGACTGGTATTGAGATTGGGCATAGTCTGAAATTTCACTTTTTAGGATTATAGCTTGATAATCTATTCACCGTCAATTAAGTTAAGTGTTAAAAAAGTTAATACTTATGGAACTAGATTGACAAATAATCGGATAAAGATTTAATAGTCAGCAAATTTTTGGGGATTAATTGATCTCCAATTTGTATAGAAAGCTTAGTATATTGGGGTCGTAAATCAGATTGAGAAGGGAGAGAAACATGATACATAGTCAATCGAAAAAATGGATCAAAATTAACTAAGGCAGAAATAGCTCCCTCAGAATGTTGAGAAGCATATTTTTTATTAATTGTATCATCAGTTAAGGAAAAGTAATCAAAACTACCCGGATGTCTATGCCATAGTCCAAGAACTTCTATGGGTTCTCGATAAAATCTGGCAATTTTGTTAGACAGGTGTTTGATATAAGCATTATCATACTCAAAATAGCCGGGACGAAAGATAGGATTTAGCCCCGAGTCTAAGGTTTCTAAAATATACCATTTATTAGGAGTTCTAATTCCTAAAAAAATGCCACCTGTTTCTGTTTTATAGCTTTCATAGGTTTCAGCCGCAATAGCTAAAAATGATTTCTGGGAAAAAATAGTTTTGATATTCTGGTAACTTGACATTGTTTTTATTCTCTTAGTTATTCATCTTTTTTCTTGTCTAAGATAGATATTGATTGGACATTCATTTCAAGAAAATTTCGTAATATAAATATATTTTTAGTTACAACTGCGATTGGCTTGTTGAATTAATCTGTGAATATTAGGTAATTCTGCCTGAGTTAAGCCGTAATATTCGATAGATCGATCATAAGAATGATAAGCTTGTTTAACTTCTTGTTTTTCTCGTTCTAAGAAATGTTCAACTTGTTGGGAATAGCGTTCAGCCTCTAAAGCATAATCTTTGGCTTTAACCAACTCCTTATTGGTTTTTTCTAAGCCTTGTACCTGTTTTTGCAAAAATTCTATCATTTTCTGATCGTCGTCTTCATGGGGGTCAAGATAACGACGGTTAAGGGTTTTGGCAGCCTCATCTTGCCATAGGCCTCGAATATCTTTACGATAGTCTTGCACGCTGCGTGATCGCTGCTGCATCTTCCAGACAATATCTTCCATCGTTTTTTATCCTCCAAAAATCACTAAAATTGAAAGGGACGGTTGAATTCAATCAGACTTTCTACTCGATATTCTATTTCTCTTGTTACCCCAATTTCTAAACATTGAGCGGAGTTTCCTTGCTTTTCCGCTCCTTTGAAATCATTTCGGGCTTCTTCGGTGAAATTGTAAGCATTATTTACGGCTAAAGACATTAAATCTGCCATTTCTTGCTCATTGCTTGCCTCTAATTGCGCTCTATTAACTTCCCGTCTAGCGGCATCCGCATTTTCTAAACTGCGTTCGGCAAAACTCAGGGCATTATGGGCATAATTTAAAGTAATATTCGCCTGATAGACGGCTGTTTGAGCATATCCGATGGCATTTCGACAACAATTAACCCTAGCTTGCGCTCGTGCGACTTCTTCCCTTGCTGCTTTTTCTTCTTCAATGGCTTTATTTAAGCGTTGGACTGCAGCTTGAACCGCATTTTGGGCTTGACTAACCTTAGCTTGCTGACCAGAACAATTGGGCGCATGATATCGTCCATCTTTGTCAGTATAGCCTGAATTTTGGCAACTGGTGAGGGCGGATTGTGCGCTTTGTAATTCAGATTCTGCACTGCGTAAAGTAAATTCTGCTTGCTGTCTTTCGTTTATGGCACTTTGTAATCGGGCTTCTGCCCTTTCTAACCAAGCTAACGCAAGATTTAGCTGAGTTTGCCAATGATTTAAGGTTGATTGCGCCTGATTTTGGGTATTTTGAGCTGCTGTCAAATTTTGTTGAGCTTTTTCTAAGACTTGATAACAATTAGATAACAATTTAGTAACTTCATCATTAGCTTGATCAACTAATTTTTGATCATTTTTAGCCTGATCTTGAATAATTGAAGCATGATACAGGGCTTGACTGACTTTTTCTTCGCTTTGTCTTTGATGCCACGACATTTGATCTAGGGTATCACGGGTGGTTATTTTCCAGTATCTAAGTTCTTCAATTAAGTCATTGAGAAGGGTAATGAGAATACGCGGATCTTGAATAGTCATAATGATTAAGATTTATCGGGGATTTCTTGGAGAAAATTGAGGATTTTCTGAACTTCTAGCCTTGAATCTTCCATTTCTGCTAAGGTTCTTGTCCAAAAACCTGTAAATTCTTCGGCGGCTGATCCTTGAAAAACTTCATCAAGCGATCGCCATGCCGTATCGAGAAATTCCAATTCTTCACTTAAAATCAGATAATATTGGTTGAGTGCAGTTTGATAAGCTAAAAGGGCTGTTTTTCGGGAATTATCCACCGTTTAAATACCTCTCTAATACTTGTAATTTATGGTTTAAAAAATCATTATAGGTGGGAATTTGGCGACTATAATAATTATTAGTCTTTTCTTGCAAATCAAGCCACATTTCATCATGTTTTTGTCGTTTTTGGTCTTGCCAATGGGGGGAAAGATCCTCATAGGTGGTTTCCACTTCTCGCCACGCCGATTGAACGCGATCATGGAATTGTTCGAGGGTCTGTTGAAAGTGTTTGAGTTGTAAAAATGAGTCATCCATTGTTAAATTAAGCTTTAAGCTCTTTTGATCAAACTATTGGCAATTTTCTCTAGTTGTTGCTTAAATTCGGGGGTAGATTCCGTACTATAAGGTTTAAAAAGAGTAGTGCGATCGCTATCCGTATCCCGATAAAGGGCTTTAATGGGAACATCTCCATCGGCTTGTAAGCGTGAGGCTTGGCGATCACTAACAAAGGTAAAAGAATCATCTTCTGACATCTGTAAGGCGACTCTATGGCGAAAATAAGCTAAACTTCGCCGAATATCAAGGACATTAGAGAAAGCTTTGATCCCTGAAAAACTGAGGATGAGATGAATACCTTTAGTGGGTCCTTCTTTCAATAATCGCTTAATTTGAGTAGTTAAGTGACTTTCTGGGCTGTAAGACTGCTCATTACTCCGTCTTAAATCATCTACTCTATCTAATTCTGTCATGATGACAAAAATAGAAGGTTGAGTCATCAAGTCTGCTTCACTGAGTTGGTTTCTTTCGTCAAGTTGAACAATTAAATTGTTCAAAATTGCCGTAATAATTCGATTTTCTCGGTTAAATGCCGTCGTAAAGCCCAAAGGTTTTAGAACAATCTGACATACTTCTTCCAATGCTAAATGCCATTGTGTACCAGGTACACTGCGATCTACCACAACAAAACGAGTTTGTTGAAGATTGCCATTAATGGCAAGACTGGTCAAAATAGCCGATAGAATTCCATAACGGGCTGTATTATAGTCTCCACCGATAACTATAACGTTTTCACTGGGGCGACGGCGTAATATCAGCCTTGCTTGTTGCCTCACACTGAATTCTTGCCCTAGCCATGTTAAGAGAGGGTTTTCTGCACTAAACCAGTCAGAAATGCCTAATCCTCCTTTATAAAAAGGCATTCTCGCAATATTTTCCCATTCAGTAGGGGACAACCATTTACCGTAATCTAAAATATGACGTAATTGAGGATTATCTGCTAAATTAGGCTGAGAATCTCCATCAAAAACCACTGCTTCTGTGTAATCTTCTGGGGAAAGTTGATGAGCTTTTTGAGATAAAGCGTTAATAATCATATCTCGGCGAGATTTTTCGATAAATGCCACTTTCCCAAAATAATTAGAGTTATCATCGCCACTACGGTCATTAATAACAATTTTCCCCGGCAAATCACAGGTCATTAATAATTGTTTTCCTCGTTTCCCAAATTCTGTTAAGGCTTGAATTTCTGTTTTTGACATCTGCATTCCCATTCTCAGGTGAATATTACCCAAAATTCCCGTTTGATTCCGCATTCCCTCAGCCCCAAACCTTTGGGAAGCGAGTAACATATGAATACCCGCACTTCGCCCCTGTTGGGCTAAAATCAGCAGTTGACTCGAAGCAGTATCCTCTTTGTCGTTAAAAAATAACTCCTGATATTCATCAATAATTAGAAGAATACGGGGCATTTTGCCCTCTGGTTGTCCTAGGCGGCGATAACCTGCCAATTCTGACACTCCTAATCTTTTAAATAAGGCGTTACGTCGTTCTTTTTCGGCGATTAATTCAGTTAAAACACTACGGGATAATTCAGGGGAGGAATGTAAGGAAACTACTTCGGTATGGGGCAAATTGCGATAGGGGGCTAATTCTACGCCATATTTGCCATCGATGAGATAGAATCTTAATTCTGAGGGATTATAACGAGTTGCCAAGCCTAAAATAAGCCCATGATACAGGGTAGATTTTCCTGATCCAGTCATTGCTCCTAGCATACCATGAGCGCATTGATGACCTTCGCTATCTTTACCAAACCAAATATTTAATTGATCAGAACTTCCTCTTCCACCGATAGGTGTGGTTATCCATTCTTCACTACTATAATTCCACCAATTTTGCGGATCAATGCCTACTATATCATCCCAATCTAATTTTCTTTCGGGGGGTTTAGCTTGTTTAACTTTATCAAGTAATTGTTTTTGTAAATCTGCTGCAGGAATACTATCCGGTTGAAATTGAAGTTGACAAGATGTTGCTGTATTTAATTGTTTGCTGAGATCAATATAAACGGCATTTTCAAATCCACTCATATTAATATCTCTAGGCAGATCAATATCTTGATTATAGTGAATAAATACATATTTTCCTGCTTCGGGTCCACTATTACCAATTTTTTGTAATTCTTCAATATCTCTACGGTCATATCGTTTAGGAAAATCTGCGACAAAAATGCCTTCAAATCTTTCATTGACTCGAATATCTGGGGGGAGTAAATGTAAGGCAGGAGACTGAGGATCTAAATAGGTTTCTTTGACGCGACGAATATCTTGAGTTACTTCTAATAAATCTCGATAAACTTCGCCACTATTTTCTCTAATTAAAGCTTCAGGAAGGGAACGACGCATTAAAAATGCACCCCCATTATTAACGGGATCACAGAAGGTATAACGTATTTGATAAGGAAGTAAAATAGCAGTACGAATCACAAGAGATTGCAGTAATTCTAGTCCCGTATTACGGGTATTATTGCCACAGCGAATAATAATAGTTTTATTCCCACCAACAAAAGGAGTAAATTCGGGAACACAAAAAGTATTATTGCTTGGTCTTTGTTCAACAAATTGACCGATACGAATTAATTCTGTATGCTCTAATGAAGATGATAATTTATCGGTAATGCTCCAAGTTTGCCAACGGGAATCTTGCCAACTTCCTATTATTTCCAATGGTTGCTGTTCTAAATAGGATTGAGTCGATAGATAGCTATCTTGGAGAAATTTTCCAAAATAATTAGGTAATTGTTCGCCGTTTAATTTACCATGATTGAACAAAGAAGCACAAAAGCTTAAATAGTCGGTTATGCGTTGACTACTTTGTTCAATTTTTTGGTTTAACCCTTCAATTTGTTGTTTCCAAAACATAAATATTATTCTCCTTGTTTAGATAATTTTAAAACATTTTTTTGAGCATTTAACTGATACAGTTGAGAAGAATTAGAGTCATCAGAGGAGTTACCTTTAATAAAGATAAACAAAGTAAACAACAAGAAAGCCCCTCCTACACCTAGCCCAATGATTAGGTTACGGGCTTTAATTTTTAAAGACTCTATATCATTTTTAAAGTCTTCTATGTTAGCCTTTTCTTGGTTAATTTTACGGTCTGTTTCTTCTAATTTATCTAGACAAGCTTCAATTTCAGCAGGGGGTAATTGTTGAGAAGTTAAAGAAGAAATAGTCGTGACTTTACTTGGATTACTATAATAGTTAGCAAAGCGTTTACTTAGGTCTTTTCGATTAGAATCAGCCCGATCATATTGTTGCCAAATTTGCTCTCTATTAGCAATCATACGAGCAATTGAATTTTGAATTGTTTTCATGTTTAAACCTCTGGGTTATTGTTAATTAATCAACGAGTTGAGGAATGGATAAATCACAGTCATGTAACCACATGGTTGTGCGCGAGGGTTGATAGAAAACTTGCCAAATTTTATCACCTCTATTATTGGTGTTAATAACACCTGTTAATGAGACGACTTGATCAACAATTAAATAACTTCCACGAGTTCCCTTTCTTGCGTCATAAACACGGCCATCTTGTCGAATAAAATGGTTGTTACAATATCCACTCCGATGAGGTTTAACAATAGCTACCACATTACGATAGTTATTTTCTTGATGACGATGCCATGTTTGAGCATTTACGGGTAAGATTAAGCTGGTTAGACTGACAAGATAGGTGAGAAAAAATAAATGAGTAATTTTCATAGTTTTTGCTAAATTAATGAAAAATATTTGAGGTTATTTAAGAGTTTTAGAAGCTTAATAACAATACATTTCATTCCAATTAGGAGTTAATCTAGTATCAGAATTAATGCAATCTCGTAGGCGAGTTTTGCCATTAGATTGAATAGCAAATTCTTGAATGTAATCTGAGCCATGGGCAATAAATTTTACAGCAGCAATATCTTGACAATTAGACACGATCCTGTCGGCATAATTTTTCATTAAAATAAGGGAAGCCATAATGTTTGAAACAATCCTATCACTTCTTTGATCACCAGAGGCACCAGTATTATCTAAGTAAGAACTTAATAACAAAATCAATTCATCTTTTCTATTAGTTGGATTGCCCTGATTGGTTACAGTCCCTTTTTCTACTATCACCCTTCTAACTCCTTTAGATTCTATTTCATTAACCAGAGAATTAATGGTTTCTTGACAGCCAGATTGAGCTTTAACTGGTAAACTAAACCCTAGCTGAATCAGGATAAAAATAGATAAGATGAAGTTAATTTTTTTCATGATTTTCAATTCGCAAGATGGTCAATTTACGATAACATTACTTACTGTTAAGCTTGACTAATTCTTGGTGAATACTAAAAACAAGAATCAATGCTTCACAGAAAATTCGCCAGAATAAATTACCAATAATTAAAGTAGCGATTCCTGCTAAGGGTTGCTGAAATAGTCCGCCTAAACCTCCTAGGGTAATCAGAAACAAGCCTAAGATATAGAGAAACTTGATAATGGTAATACTAACCATTTTCCGAAAGGTAAAAAAGTCTTGCCAGGAATTGTTCATTTTATTCTCCTATTTAGTGATTCAAAAGGGTAAGTTATGGCGCAGATAATCAGTTATCTTCTGGTAATTGTAAAGAGTCTTGAGTTCCTTTTAAAGATTGACGCGCCACATCTCTTGCATCTCTGCTTAATTGTTCTATGGCTTTTTTAGAAACTTGTTCTAACCACATTCTAGTACCATAAGAAATCGCCATAAGAGGTAGAATTACCATTAAAGCATAAATCCATGCCATTGCCAACAAAGCAAGGATAATTAAGACAAAAATGATGCCATAAAGTCCAGCACCACCAACTCCTCCGAAGATAGAGGTAACAATATTCATCACAGTGGCTAAAATCCAAACTACAGCATCAGATAACATAATCAATGCTTTTAAGACAAAATTTGTCCGTCTTTCATATTCTTTGATTAAGTCTTCAATATTGCGTTTATTAGATTCTAACGCATCCGCTACAACATTATAGACGTATAAAGATTTCCCTTCTCCATTATTATCAATTCCAATAATATTACAGGATTGATTAATATCTGGATTACTGACTTTAAGCGTTAGAGGATTTCCCAAAAGTTGAACTTGTTGTTGATACATGACAAACCAAAACTATACAATTAATTCAGGTAAAGTGCGAATTCTGCCCTATCGGTTACTCGACAAAAGCCAGTCATCCCCTTATTTCTAAGTTTCGGCTGAACAGACCGCATCTACTATGTCAGTATAGCTTGAGAAGAATTTGGGAATCTACCCAAACTGGTATCAATTTTAAAATAGCCTCAAACCCTTATAGAGCAAGGAATATGACATCTAAAGATGAGATTGACTTCGGGAGCCTTAAGGACATATCCAATTTTCAGGATAATTTACCTTAAGTTCCCAAAATCTAGTATTTATCGGAAACCTATTAAGCTAGACTTCACACTGCAAACGCTTCCTTGTGTTTATGAAAAATTTGGTCAGCGTTGTGGTACTGATGCTTAATCATCGACTGCTCCAGTTCAATGAGATACCATTGACCAGCAAACGTTCCATATTTTAAGCAAACTTTTTCATTATCGTGTAGAGTGTGCTTAAATCCAAAACGTTCTTTATACAGTGCTTCAATCGTTTCGTCCCCTTTTAGATAAGTCGTGTAGGAGATTTCAGTGTGAGCAATATCATGTTTGTAAGTCAAGATAGCTCGAATCAATTGCTGATAAACAAGATAACTTGTTCCTATTTTGCCAGTTCCCTGTTTATCATATAGAGAGAGACTTTCGCCGACGCTTGTTACATTTTTGGGTAACATCAAATGCTTTCCTGTGTGTTTTCCTTCACAAAATGTGGCCAGTTGACAAGGCAAATAGTAGCCATATTCAGCCAGAGCATAGGTATAACGTGCAACACCGATTACCTGAGAGGGATTTTGTTCAGGATAGGCTAGAAAAATAACCGATTGGTGAGTAAATAAATCGTCGATTTCTCTGCAATAATTTTGCGAATCAGGATAGCGATTCTTGAGAAATAAGAAATAAGATTCAATTTCTGTCGGTGTTTCCGCTTCCTTGACCAGATAACCTTTGACCTTTGGCACATCAAAACAAAGTAAGGCTCTTTTGCGAAGAATCCAGCAGTTGCCAATGTTATTTAATACAATAAACCCAGCACAAAAAAACAGGCTCTTCACAGATTGCTCAATATTAGGGGTTTGGGATATATCATAGACAAAAAGAAAGCCGTTATCCTGTAACATTCTTCGGACAGTCCTTAAAGTGAATAGAGGATCTTTTTGTGTGTAATTTGTGGTCTTTAGCGTTTCAAAGGTTTGTGCCGTTGAATCCTTTTCCTCGTTTGGTTTTAAATCAAGCCAACAAGAAAGTTGCTCATAGTGACGCTCGCGTATTTGACCAATAAATAAGTGATTGACATCGACTCCATCCGACGACAGTAGCCGCACCGATGTAGATGATAATGAGGTAAACTGTTTACCATTGGTTTGGTTGATTATTTGAGAAATAGCCATTTTGCTACCCTTAGGAAGAGGACAACGAGCAATGAGGTTCTCTTCATTGGGAGTAAAGCCATAGAAATCCTTAGATTTTCTACGGAGAGGCAAGCAAAACGATGATTTTTGGGCGCAAAAAGTTAAAGAAGCTGGAATTAGAAAGAATTAGAAAGCTTGAATGGCTTCCTATACCTATAATTGAGCAAATAGCTGATATGTACTTAGTCAGATTGAGAGAAAGTTTTTTCAAAAAATGAGAATTTCGGGGCATAAGTGATCAACAATAGAGAAATAAACTTATGTAGATTGAATAGAGAGCAATGAAGTTAAAACTCTCCGTAGCGGGACTTGAGCAAGTCAAAACCCGATGGGCGCAAAAACAAAAAGAAGGCTGGACTAGAGAGCATTTATGCACAGAAGCTAGTCAATTTGCCGAACCTGATAGGAATTGGGAGGAATTGTTCAATCTCCGAAGCTACGCTTTGAATTGCACCCCAGAGACTTTAGATCGATTTTTAAGGGATAAAACCATTCAATCACAAGGTTTTTTCGCCTTTTGTCGAGCTTTGAATATCGACCCTTCAAAAGTCGCCGACCTGGATAATCTTTTGCAAAAACTGACTCAAAACATCGAGCCTATTTGGGTGGGGCGAGAGTCTCTTCAAAGTGATTTACTTGAAAAACTAAGAGGCGATTGTCGCATTGTGGTGATTACAGGAATAACAGGTATTGGGAAAACTGCCCTCACCTACAAATTGGCCTTAGCTTTGTGTCAAGAAGGTTTTCCTCCTGAACTGCCTATTGATTTTGATGGGTTTAATCAACCGGAGCATCAACAGTCGCAATCAGAAGCACAAAACTTTATCAGCACAGCTATTGATTTACTCAATCGTGGCGATGAACCTGTTACGGCAAGACAAGCAAAAAACCCAGAACAATTATTAACTCAACTGGTTAATCATCTGAGCAATAATCGTCGATTGATTTGGTTTGATTCAATGGAAAATCTTTTACAAGGAGAAAAACAAGATGGCAGTAATCGCTTTAAGGACCCCCTCTGGCGAGGTTTTTTTCAAAAGATATTAGAAGCCGAAGATTGTCAGACTCGAATTGTGATAACTTCGCAGGATAAGCCTGAAGATTTTGAAACTTTTAGTCAAGATCAATATTGGCATATTCAGCCATTAATGGGATTAGAAGATCAGGAAAGTTTACAGTTATTTGACCGTTTATTTCAACAAGCAGAAGTCGAATTAATTCTTCATGGACGTAACCTTGCTTACCTCAAAGAGATCGGAAAACTTTATGAAGGACACCCTCTTGCTCTCCGCTTAATTTCCGGTGATATTATTGAAAGACTGAATGGAGATATCGGCACTTATTATGAGGAAAATAAATCCCGATTTCGACGATTAAGAGAAATGATTGATGAAGCTCAAAAAGCCGATGCTGATGATTATTACAAAGTTAACTTAATGACCAAAAACTTACGAAAACAACTATTAGAGGAGGAAATCAAAAGAACAATAGAGCGACTTGAAAACACTTTTGAAACTGCTTATTTATTGCTTATCTATGGCTCCACTTATTCATCTTTTGAACTTAAAAATGCGTGGTTTGAAAATCTTCAATTGTTTTCAGAATACGAGGAACAAGATTTAGACCTAGCTCTTTTTACCTTGTTTAACCGTTATTTAGTAGAAACTCAAAAACAACCGGGATATGAACCACATATCAAACAGCATAGTTTAATTCGCAATGTTGCTTTCAAGAAGCTAGTATCTACCCAAAGAAAAGAAGGAAACCCAAATCATGAATGATTTTAAATCTCCTCAATTAAGAGTTAAAGAACATTTCAAAAGTATTGATTTTACTGTTTTTGGAGAACTCGCTCAAGTTAAACAAAAAGGGGAAATTTTAGGGGCGACAGGAAGTCATTTTGAAAAAGCACATTTTGGCGCATTTATCTGGCATTTAATTGGTTATGAACGCCATATTAAGGATAAAATGGGACAGCAGCTCTCTATTCAAGAACGGGCAAGTCGTTATGTGGAAGCATTTCTCTGTCTATGTCGATTAGGTTGGTATAAAGAAGCTAAATCTTTATTTTCTTTACCCTTAGAAATTCATGATCCAACTTCTTTACCTTTGCACAAACAATTACGCATCTGGGGACACTACGAAAATGCCATAAAACTGTGTAAGGGATTATTAGGAAATTTTGACGCTGAAACTGATTTTCTCTGTTTAAGTGAACTCGGTTATATGTATCGAGAATTAGGACAATTAGACCAAGCAAAAAATTATGCGGATAAAATGTTATCTTTAGCCGAGCGATTAAACAATACTCTTTGGAAGGCAAGAGGAAAAGTAAATATAGCCACAATTGATGGAATAAAAGGTGAATATTTAAACGCTGAAATAGGACTGAATGAAGTCTTAAATATAGCCGATATTCTTCCCGATTGTGACGAAAAATTTGAGATTATTAATGTTGCTTATTTAAATCTGGGTAATTGTTATGGTTATCAGGGAAAAATTGACCAGACTATTGCTTGTTTAGAAAAATACTTAAAATGGGCAGAAAAAATTAAAAACCTTATTTATCAACAGCAATTCTCATTTTGAAATAAATAGAGCATTAACCCCGATTTTGACATCGAAAATATAGTACAAAGTAACTATTTGCTCGGCAGAGGCGATCGCTAAAAAAACAATTGGTTGGAC
>SFBL01000053.1 GCA_007095785.1 Microcystis aeruginosa Ma_SC_T_19800800_S464 | reverse complement strand
TAAGACCAGAACAGAGTAAATCTGTTAAGGCAGGTGCGAAACCCCGCAAGGGAAAGAAGCAGAAACCTAAATCGTGAGGTTTGGGAATCACCGTCCGTTTACGGCGGTGAGGATGTCAATGACGCTTTAAATCTCAAAAACCCCCAAGATTACCCTTCTAGAGAAGCCTATCAGCAAGACGTTGTCAAAGCGGTACAGGTCTTAATGCGTTTAGGTATTATGGACAATCCCTCGGCCGATTTAACCGGTTCCCTAGACTCTATCCTTGAGAAATTACAAGAGGATGAACTGGCTATCTACGGTAGAAAACGCAGTAAACAAGAAATTATCGCCGATTTAAAGCAAGTTAATAGTGAAATTGTCGAACTCGATCGAGAAATAGCTGACTTAGAATGGCAAATTGCCCTCAAAAAAGCTGAAATATCTGTTAATGAAGCATCTTAGGTTTTTTATCTTGATTCTGGTTCGTTTTCTCCAGACTGAGCGCAATAATCATCCGCACTAATAAACTTCATCGTGAGTCCCAATTGATTCCAAAAGAATTGCCTGTTTCTGCTCATATTCAACGAATTTAAAGACAATTCTTAAAGCATAGCCCACACTGCAAGCATAAGAGTCTTTAAGCTCTCCTTTTAATTTGTGGGTTCTTAATCGAGGTTGAAATGGATCTACGGATAATAAAGCTAAAGTTTCTTGGATATTTTGAACTAAAAAAGCCTGTTTTTTCACAACTTTTCGAGCATTTCTAATAAATATATTCGAGCGTAATAAAACAAAATTCACGAAAGGATTTCCTCCATGATTTGTTCAGGTGTCAGGGGTTGACATTGACCTTGTGCAAATTCTTGTTGAGCTTCTTGAACATCTCTAAACAACTCTGTTCTTTTTTGATCTCGAAGACGATTCTGTAAGATATGAATGAGATTTTCTTGATCTTCAAGGGGAAGTTGCTCGGCTGCTTCTAAAATCTCTGCAAAGGTTGTTTGTATTGCCATTTTCCTAAGGGGCGATCAATTAAACTATCTAGAATTTACAATCAAGGATGAAAATAGCGAGAGTTACCGTATAAACATTCATTATATCGACATTTTTTGTCTAGTCAACTATTTAGAACTAACTAGGGTTTGCGGCAAAAAGTTTTTCGGTGGTGGTAGGGTGTGGGGTGTGGGGTGTGGGGTTTTACCGATTTTCAGGTGGTCAACTACCTAATTTTCAGGGAAAAAGGACCTCAATTTTCCCCCTGATCACTCCCATGCCGGGGACTTTTTGATTGACAAAAAGTCTAAAAGTCTTACCCAACAAGGTTTTTAGATTTATTCAGCAGACCCTAATTAAAATCAGCAACGCCGAATCAACTAAGCGTGAATATGAATTTGACTGAGAATATAACGCAAGCGATCATAATCATCTTTAAGTAAAACACTTAACTGTCTGCCCACATTCACTAACCATTGTCGATCGGCTTGACGCAATTGATACATCTGACGGATAGAAGCAGCTGCCAAAGCTTCCACGGGAGTATTTTTGACCTGTAATAAAATTCTTAAAAAGTCTAATTGTTCACTAAAATAAACCACTTCCAGCGACTCACATTGATAAACCGCCTGATGAATTTGTGGGGGTCGGGGAGGAATATATTGATAGATATAACCTCGCCCAGAACCATTGCCATTAAATTGTCCAGGCAGGGTTTCAAAACCGACAATAGTTGCCCGAAATTCCGTTTTTAACATAGCGAAAATCTGCGGCTGTTGTTCCCGCAATTCAGCCAAAGACAACCCCAAAGCTCTAGCGCGATGTACCGAATCGATGGGTGCAGTGGTGGCAAAGGTGACAATCCCAAAAATCTTATTACCCGTTTCTTCATCGTAGGCTTTTACCCAACTACCAAAAGCGGGCATAAAAGGAAAGTTTAACTCCTCTGGTTCCAAACATTGCGCCAAAAACTCGGTCGTCGTCGTCTCGATAACTTCGGCGATATGATCGGGATGGCGGTTATCCGTGGCCAATTGCGGTAAGGGTGGACGCATGGTTATTTTTTGCCTTTAGCGGGGGCAATAATTACTTCTTCTAATTCCGAGAGATTAAAGGTAACTAACTTATCCCAGTTACCCCCCTCAAAAAGAACGGCCACTTTCCCATCGCTTAAACGCTGGGCTAAACCTTCAAATTTATAGTAGGTATCATCGGGATTGGTGACTCGAACGGTACTACCTGGCAAAATCATAGGATTGACGACGAAATTATAATTAACTGTCTCTTAGCTTATCAAAAATTAGTTATCAGGGAGTCGGCTGGCAAATAAGATCAAGTATGACGGGATTTGCTATCATCCCCAGAGGACAGACTACTGTTCCCCGCAAATAGCCTTAACAGTGCTGTCTTTTCACTGTTTACCGATCACAGCAAAAAAGCTCACCACTTCCCCAACACTCAATAATAGGGTTGACAATTGTTGTACTGCTGAAAGAAGCTGTTCTAAAGTTAAGGGAATGGTTCTCATCGATTTTGCTTTAAGTTTTCTGTCAGAGATTATCGCTACAAATACGCAGCCTACAATATCAGGCGATCGCAAGATGATGCGCTCACACTCAACTTAATATCAGCATACTTTCTGTTTCACTATTGTAAAATTTAATAATAATTAAAAAATGACCTCTTAAAATTTCGATAATCTTTGCAGTGGGACTATTTCCAATACGAAGATAGATAAATTTGGGTGGATGACCATATAACAAACTGCGCTGATGAAAATCGGCATCTTTAGAGACAATTACAAAATTGTTGAATTTGGCAAATTCCCAGATAAGTGCATCATCAGTATTTATCAGTCCTAAAGTCTTGACGTGCTGAGAATCAGAATATAAATCAATTATTTTATCAATAATCCGATCGGACAAATTTTCATCTAATAACAGTTTCAGAAAGAGGTGATAAATAATTTTTTCTCTCGATCAGCAGCAAAAGCCAAACAAGCCTTGATATCCTGAGAAGTTAATTCTGAAAAATCCTCAAGAATTTCTGCTTCTGTCATTCCTCCCGCTAAATATTCTAGAATATCGTACACAGTTATACGCAGCCCTCGAATACAGGGTTTTCCGCTTCGTTTTCCCGGTTCAATGGTAATAATGTTTTGGTAACTCATAATGCTTTAACTATTTTCAGCTTCTCAATTATATCTTATTCGGTAACACAGAATAATAAAGTTGATGCGCGGGGCGCGGATTGTTAATTTGGTTTTTTTACAGAATTGGTAGCCGCAAACACGCACCCTACAATATCGGCGTACTGCTAGGCAGTGCCTTCGGCATCGCACTATCAACAAAGACAATCGCACCCAACCCCACCGACAAGAACGATCGCACTCAATAAGTCATTGGCCGGACAAATTTAATATTTTTCCTTGGGTTGACTCTAAAATTGAATCTCGGATAAAAGAACTAGCATTAGTAATCTCTAGGCCAATTAATTCTCCTAAATCATTAAGTTCAGCGGTAATATTTGGATTAATTTCTACACTGTTAGCTTCTGGTTCATCAGAAATAGTTAAATGAAGAATGTCTTCTTGTTCAAAGTATCTCATTTTAGGGTTACTCATGGATAGTATATCTCCCAGTTGTTAGGCGAAATCGAATTTGTTGGCGTGTTGTCGCATGAATGGTGACAGGAGTTATAAAATTATCATCGTATTCATAAGGAATAATTACTAAACGATTATCATGCTTGCCTACGGCAATGAGACGACCCGTTTCAGTATCGTAGTACCTTTCTCCAGAGTATTTGAGAATCTCTTCTATTTTAGCAAGTTCAAATCCTCTCAGTTTGGCTCGATATTGTAAGTAATCCGACCAGATAATATTCGGCATTATGAGCAGACTTTGCTAATTATCTGTTATCTATTTTAATCTAAATTTTCCTTCCCAAACCCCCAACACCGTAATCCACCGAATATTCCGTGTTTGCTGGTGCGTTCCCCATCATCAAACGAATGGAGTAACAAGGGTTGCATCAGGGAACGCACCCTACAAGATCGGCGTACTGCTAGGCAGTGCCTTCGGCATCGCACTATTGGGCATTCAGGTTTCTGAGAATTTTTTGTGCTAAAAATTCTTTGATTTCTGTATGTCGTGGTACAGCTTCAATGACCCCAGTTTGAGGGTTAATCCAAAGAGAATGAGAAGCACCCTCTCGCTTAAGATAACAACCAGCTTTCCGCAACTTTTTTTCTAATTCTTTACGTTTCATGGAATGGAAATTGTCTCCTCGATCGCCTCTTTTGGTAGTCCTCGACGAATATCAGCCAAACGATCTTCAAAAATTAGTTGAATAGCACTTTTTAAGCTTTCTTTGGCTTCTTCAATGGTTTCTCCTTGACCATTTGCACCTAGTACTTCAGGACAAATCGCCCAGTATCCCCCTTCTGTTGCTGCTTCAATGATGGCGGTGAATTCTCCTTTCATGACAATCTCCTTTGATAATTTATGAATTAGCGTGCTGCTACGCAGTGCCTTCAACATCGCACTCTCAACCAAAATATCACAAGATCACGACACAAGATTAGAGCATCATGGGGATGATGTTGGGTTGAGTACCCATCACCCAATCTACAAGATCAGGCGATCGCACTAGCAATCCGTCGTAACGCACCAATTTAATGATGAAGTTGATGTGTTACAGACGATTGTTGATTTAAATTTTTTATCAGAAATTATCACCGCAAACACGCACCCTACAAGATCAGGCTTACACAAAAAAACAAATTCATGTTATTATTAGAATAATCTTAGTCAATAAAAAATATTTATTATGAATATCAAGGTGGTTGTCTGGCAAGAAGATGATGTTTGGTGTGCAACTGTACCAGCTTTGTCTGGTTGTCATACTTGGGCAGAAAATTATGATGATTTGATGGTCATGGTTAAAGAGGCAATAGAAGGCTGGTTAGAAGTTTCTCATGAAAAAAAATTACTTGATCGAAAAGAGAATCAGCAATTAGTGGAGATTTGTGTATGAAGTCAATCTCAGGTAAAAAATTATGTAAAGTCGTTGAAAGATTTGGCTGGAAATTGGCAAGACAAGAATTAAAGGAAGTCATTATATCTATATCAAAGAAAATATTTCTGTAATTATTGTTATACCAATACATGGAAATCGAGATTTACCGATAGGAACATTAAAAGGTATTCTCAAAGATTCAGGATTAACTGAAGATGATATTTGACAACGTAAAGCACCAGTTTAATAATAAAGTCGATGTATTACAGCAGATTGTTAATTTGTTTTTATCAGAGATAATCGCCACAAACAGAAACATAAATCGTAGGGTGCGAAGCGCGAAAGCGTAACGCACCAATTTAATGATGGAGTTGGTGCGTGGGGCGCGGATTGTTAATTTAGGTTTTTTATCAGAGATTATCACCGCCTAACGCACCCTACAAGCTACTCAACCCAACCTACAAGATCGGCGATCGCACTCAACCCAACCTACAAGCTCATCATAACCCGTAGGTTGGGTTGAACGGTAGTGAAACCCAACACACAAAATTGAAGCATTATGAAGATGATGTTGGGTTTCGTTCCTCAACCCAACCTACAAGATCGGCGATCGCAATACAAGATCGGCGATCGCAATACAGTGTTTAAGATTAATTGAATATCAATTTTTCTGCTTTATCTTCTGATATTGATTGGGAAGAAATAACAATAAATTGTTCAGGAGATAAAATTACATTTTCATAAGTAACCCCACCAATGACTTTAGGATTAGAAATCATTAAATCAATAGCGTATGCTTCAGGATTAGGATAGCATTCAACTATTGCACCAATTGTTCCTTTAGGAATGATTAAATCTGAAAAATCGGCGGTTATATCTATTAAAGTTTGAATCAAATCATTAATTTTTGCTTTCATTATATTTTGCTCCTTTAGCTGTCAACTTCTAACCAGTTTGTAATTAATCTAGGAATAATTTTGCCTTGATCTATTTGCCAGATTGTGATTCAATTTCCTTGCACTCCATTAAAACCTTTGATCCTAATTGTAACTTTTAATCTCATACCATAGGGATTATTTTTGCTTTTATAGGCTGGTGCATAAGGTAAAATTTGACGAATTTGTTGAATTATATCTTGAGTTGCAATTTGACGGTCTTCTTGAGTTTCAACAGAATAACCTATCATGGCAAATCCCATCCATTTTCCTTGATTTTAAGGGTTGTTAGGTTGCAATGAGTAATCGGTAAACTTTCGCAATTCTATTTCGGCTTGATCTGCATTTGGTAAGGGATATCCTTCTTTCCAGCTAATACTCATACGCAGTTTGAGCTAAACGAAGTGCCACCCAACCCATAACATGAAGAATAATCGGGGGATGATGTTGGGTTTCCGTTGTCAACCCAACCTACAAGATCAGGCTTATTTTTCAGGGATAGCGGATAAGATAGCTCGCAGTGCTTTGTTTACATCTTCAGAATTTTTGAAAACTTTAGCGACATCTGGTTCTAAGGTGACAGTTATTTTTATTTCATTTACCTGAGAAGCAAAACGATTAGGATGAGCCTTAGTATAATCAAAATTATATTCAGGAAGTAGGTCATCTTGTAAATTTTGTTTGGTTTCAGAATCCTGTGTATTTTTCATAGTCTTGGCGTTCTTTTTTGGTTGTTAAACGTGCGCTGATAATACGAATCATTTGATTTCTTTCAGTAAAACAAACTACTAAAAGACGATTCTTGTCATCGTGTCCGATAATAATTTCTCGTTTTTCACCGACCGAATGCCACTCATCATCAAAAATGTAGGCTAAAGGCTCTAGAAAAACAGCCTTGGCTTCCTCAAAATTGATGCCATGCTTTTTGAGATTAAGTTTTGCCTTGGGGTTATCCCACTCAAATTGTAAGTTCATCAACTCAATTCTAGTTCAATCTCCCCCTAAACAGCGCACTCTCAAATTTTGTCGTTGTCATACTCCCAAGGTATCATAGCTAACGTCAGTTCGGGATAAGGGAATTTTGCCATAGCTTCCACGAAAGAATAGGAGTTTCAGGCTACGGTAGCATCAGGGTTTTAGCTTATCCCGAACTCAGGTTAGCTAGTGGACTGTTTCAGCTAATTTGGTGTATTAGAAAAATGCTATAAATTCTATAATCTAAGACTTTAAGCCGAAATCTATTGTCCTATTTTAGCTGAAACAGTCCAGTAGGGTGCGCCATTCGATAGCGTAACGCACCAATTTAATAATGAAGTTGATGTGTTACAGCCGATTGTTGATTTAGTTTTTTATCAGAGATTATCGCCGCAAACAAAAACATAAATCGTAGGGTGCGTTAGCGAAAGCGTAACGCACCAATTTAATAATGAAGTTGGTGCGTGGGGCGCGGATTGTTAATTTAGGTTTTTTATCAGAGATTATCACCGCCTAACGCACCCTACAAGATCGGCGATCGCACTACAAGATTACTCTAGTAAGCTTAATTTACCTAGAATATGATTGTATAAAATTGCATGTGGACTATCCTTTACTGCATAACACAGAAGACTTCCTAGTCCTATTGCAATTCCTAAAGTTCCCATTCCTAGTGCAAGTGCAGCCAGGACAAATGAATAATAATCATACAAAGCTGAATAATGATTGAAGTTTTTAATTGGTATATCTGGCAAATCAATCCAATTTAAGCAGTCTGCTAACAACGCAGCACTTATAGCATACCCTATTATAGCCACCTCCCCACTGGGATCGATCGCATTTACAGGATTAACCCCAGCGTATAAATAATCATGCAACGTCAAAGGTTGATTATTGAAACCTTCAAAAGGATCAGTCGAAGCAAAACGTCCTGTATTAGGATCATAATACCTTGCTCGTAAATAATAACCATCCACTGCCTCATCAAACTGCTCACCAGCAAACAGATAATTATTATCTGCATCCCCGACTTTACGGGTTAAATTACCATAAGCATCATAATCATATTCTACGATGAGAGAACCATTATTACCCGTCATTAAACGAGTGCTACCCAAACCATCCACTTGATAGTAAATCCGATTTGCACCGTCATCTTGAGAGATTAAATCCCAACCGTGAGTATAGGTAGTATTAACTGTACCATTAGTTTGATATTCCTCAATCACTTGGGCGTATTGCTGTTGATTGTTGTCGATTAAGAAGTGAGTCACTTCACCATCCACATCAATCGCCACTCGGATACCATTGTGATCATATTCAAACTCAATGCGTCCTGTTTCGCCGTTTTCCGTGACTTCCACCGCCGTTAATTCACCCTTAGTATTCCACTCATAATTAGTGGTAGTTGCGCCATCTTCTACCTTAGCAAGGAGATTACCCTCCTCATCGTATTGATATTGGGTAACATTTCCGCCAAGAATTTCTTTTAACAATTTGTCGTTTTTATCATAGGTATAGGTAGTTTTACCTGCCACTGAATCGACTTTTTCTAAACGATTTCCTACTGCATCAAAACTATAAGTAATCGTTTTGTTCCCTGCTACAGTATCAGTAATTTTCTCTTGAGTTAAGCGATAGAGATTGTCATAGGTGTACTCCACTATACGACCATCATTTTCTACCACTTTTACCCGATTACCCATTGCATCTAGGGTATAGGTATAACTAGAAATAATACCCGTAGAGTTGCGGTTTTCGAGGTAGGTTAAGCGGTTTAACAAGTCATATTGTTGATTTTCTGTCACCCCATTGGGGAAGACGGTTTTAATTAAATTACCCACCGCATCATAATCGTAGTCTGTTACTCCGTTATCCGCATCTTTGACGGTATCAATACGATTCAGTTTGTCATAGGTATAGTTAGTTGTGCCAGAAGGTACAGTTAAGGTAAGAATATTACTAGCTTTGTCATAACTATAGCTAATAGTGCGGTTATCTGGTTCGGTGCGACTAATTAACCTGTCACGCTCATCATAAACATAATTTGTCACCCCTCGATTATCGATAACGGTAGCTAATTCCCCCGTTAAGGTATAGGTAAAAGTTTCCGTAGGTGTACCATCAGAGAAAGATTTTTCGGTTAACCAATTACGCTCATTATATTTATAGGTGGTGACTGCTCCATTAAAGTCAGTTACTTTGATTAAATTACCGATTTTATCGTGGATTGTCTCGTTACGTTGTCCACCAGGTAAGATAGTCGCTTTTAGACCAGCAATTCTCATTTTGAAAAAAAATCAGATAAAATTCTCTTATTTAAATAGAGAACTTGTGTAGAAGCATTATTTTTTGACAGATAATTATTATCCAACGCTGGAGATAGACAGGT
>SFBL01000052.1 GCA_007095785.1 Microcystis aeruginosa Ma_SC_T_19800800_S464 | reverse complement strand
GTCCAACCAATTGTTTTTTTAGCGATCGCCTCTGCCGAGCAAATAGTTACTTTGTACTATATTTTCGATGTCAAAATCGGGGTTAATGCTCTATTTATTTCAAAATGAGAATTGCTGTTCTGATAGTCCTGTCATTGCAGCAAGTACAGGAATAAGACCAGCCTCGGCGGCTATCAACGGTGCAACTGCGGCACCTGCGGTAAGAGCAAATGCACCAGCAAAAATAGCAACAATCCCCGCATTGAGGCTAACTTCACAGGCATAACAGCCAACACCACCCCAAAAAGAGCCTGAAGCAAACACCACTACTCCTAAATCAGCTAGGTCAGAAGAAACCGGATTCCTGCGTGTCTTTGGTATGAGTTCTTCTAACTGGCGTTTGTGATCATCAGTGAAAACACTTCGGAAGTTTTCGCTGGTGAAGCCTAGAAATGTATTAACCGGATCGTCATGAACCTGACAGGGGGACAAGAAGGCTGAAATCCATATAGCTCCTATCCCTAATTCTTTCGTTAGCTTTTTGCCTAGAATCGCTAGATCTATTTCTAGCGAGAGAAGCCAGAAGCCTTTGTTGGCAAGTTTTCTAGCTCGCTTGTCCCCCTGTCAGGTCATGAACCCTTTCCTTTATTGTGGGGTCTGCAAGTGCTTCTTTAAGTTTGGTCATTGCGATTCTAATCTCTTGTGCAATGTGTTCTTTTTCCATTTTGGACTCCAAAGTTTACCTCAACCGATAGTCAGCCTAACGGCTAAGTTGAGCGGCGGCTAATATCCTTTGCACCACTATCAATATCTCTCGCTCGTCCGCTCCAACGTTTTGTTAGACCGTGTTTTCGAGATAAAGTTACAACTTCTCTGCCACTTTCAGCTTGTTGCTTTTGCAAATCAGCAAAGATGGCTTTCAAGTCATGATTGAATGACCGAGAGTACTCTTCACGAATTCTGTGGATCTCTTCCACAATCTCATCCTGAAACATAATCAACCTCCGAGAAGTTCATAGGGTGTACAAAGAATCGGTAACTCATATCCAAAATCAAGGCTGATCTCTGCCAACTTTCCCTGAATTTGAGCGTTGGCAATGTGCTTACAATTCCATGTCAGCAAATAATCCATGCCGTGAACGGTTGCGGCGACGATATGAACAGCATCAACATCAGCTTTTGCGGGAAGGTTGCTGCGTTCCAAAAATTGCTCTGCTAAATCCAGCACAGATTGGTTCAAGTCGAGTAAAAATAGATTGCTAAGAATTTCTAGTCGTTGAGATGCGATCGCATCATCGCCTTGGGAAGTTTCTCTCACGACTGCCTGAGACGAATACAATTGGAAGTCACTGCGGCGAGTATCCCACCACTCCCTCGTCACCTCAATATTAGCCGCCACAATAATATCTCTGCTGGGTCGAGCAGTAAGATAGCCTAAGATACTGGTTTCAATATAGACGGTTTCGCTCACGGCAATCTAGAAAACCTCTCCAATCCCTATCCTACCAGATTTAATCTTGATTCCGAGGGTGTTGGGTTCCCTTTTGTCAATCTAACCTATCAAGATCGGCGATCGCATTAAAAATGTTTTAAAAGTTGTTTTTCCGCCTGCAACGGGTCTTTTATGTTTAATTGATTTCGCGCTTTTTCTATAATTTGTTGGGTTTTATATGCACCCATCAGCGTATTGGCAAAGTACCCTAAATAAACCCACCAGTTAGCGAAAATTTGTGGTAACACAGCCATTAAAATAGGAAGTATGAGTACAACTGCTGAGTGACCTGAAAGTTCATTATCTTCCAATTTTTTAATTTTTGCAACACTAATTATGCCTCCAATGTATGGAATAAAAAGCCAAAATAGCCAGTGCGCCCATATTCTAGCTTTCGCAGCATAGAGCAATTTTATTCTACTATCTCTTAAGATATCTGATTGGGGTAGAATTGTTTCCTCAACTCTTTCTTTTTGAACATTTCTATAAGTAGTCGGAAATGGGGGAGGTAATTCGCTCGGAATAGGAGGAGGTGCATCCTCTGGTAGAATATCGTTTAATTCAGTTTGGCTCAGGGGTTGCCATTCTTTCATCCCTTTTTTCCAAACTAAGGTATTTTCATTAATATCACCTTGATGGGCGAAGGATTCCATCTCCTCAAGACTAAAACTTCCTCTTTTTTGATTGTCTTCGATAAAGTACCACATAACTTTTGAACCTATCTACTACCAGCTTGTTTGGATAATAAAAGAAACCAAAATTATTCACTGCATTTTAAAAATGATGTTGGGCTTTGTTCTCCTTCGTAAAGCCCATAATCACTACTAGACTCTACAAATTTAAGTTGATAACCAGAGACAATTTGTAGCAAAAATGTTCCCAAACTATCAGCTTGAACCTCGATAGATTTACCATCGGAAGACCATTTTCCAGAATATTGCTTAAAATGCCAATCTCGATCTCTTATCGTAATGCCAGAAGCAGATTGAGGTTGAGGATTTTCTCGCCGCCTCGTAACTTTGTATTCGTTATTGGCATCAAAATAATGCTTTTCTTTAATATTTCCATCTGCCGATAAGCCTTGCCAACAACCCAGAAATGAGGGTGAACTCGAAACATCGTTGCTAGAGGAATCAGAATTGCTCTTATTGCTAGATTCTGTCGAACAGCCCACTAATAAGACTAAACTAATCGCAATTAATTGTGAAACCTTCATGGGTACAGCCTCTTTAACCTACTCCTAAAATTTCCGTCTAACGGTAAAGTTGAGCCGCCGCAGACAAATTTTAACTTTTGCAGATCGCTTTTTAGTAGTCGGCTCCAACGCAGTGTTAGACGGCAGTTACTTTGCGGATTTCTACGCTGCCTTCTTCAAACACTTGAACCGTGAGTTGATAGCCTTCCATTAATAACATTCCAACTAGAGGTTCCGAATCAGCTTCATCAATTGGTATGGTTAAATAATCTCCGTCCCAAATTACGACAGCTTCATAGACATTAAAAACGCATTCGCTACCATCACCAAGAATAGCACGTCCTCGTCTTTTCCATTTCAGGTTTAGCTGATCGATTAGGTCTGGTGGCAATGAAAGCCAACCATTAAAACCTGTATCAACGATCGCATCTTGCGCGTAAATATTTCCTTCAGAGTCACAAGATTGAAAGTGAAATAATCGCCTCAAAATCCGCGTTAACGATTCCTGCGATCATACTAATCTCTTTGTCCGTCCACCAAATCGGCGAACATAGCGAGAACCGACTCGAACAATCCAGATTTGAGCATCTGGGTGACGGGCTTCGAGTCTATTGCAAGCAGATATTTCACGCGCATCAATTTCAAAGTCGCCAGTTTCAAGGTCAATTGCGACAATTTTGCCCTGATTACCCAATTCGACCTGTGGGCGTATTTGCGTTTGATAAATGAGATCGCCTCGTTGGGCAAATTCTTCTTTGCTGTAGCGGGGTTGACGGACTGTCATTGGCTTGACCCTGTGGCAACTTTTGCCCTCTATTTTAACCTAAACATTGGGAATCTTCGCTAACATTCCCCAACCGGGCTGATAAGAGCGGCATTGCACTTAAACCCACAGTTTCAATCAATGGGCATGGTGCGTTCCCCAAAATCGATCGCTGGAGCAGTAGAAGTTGCATTAGGGAACGCACCCTACAAAATCGGCGATCGCACTATATCTACAAATGGCTTTTTGGGTTTTAATTTTTGCAGGGTTGAAGTCAAGCTAACGGTGAAGTTAGACAGTCGGTATCTTGTCATAGGCTTCTGGCTCTACATCAGGAACTTTTGCCAAAATTGCCTCATATTTCGTTCTATCACCCCTTTTCGCCCGCTCTATTAGGTAATTTTCTGTCATCAATGCTGAAAGTTTCTCAGCGATCGCAGCAGAGATAAATTGGTCAATAGAAATTCCATCGCGACTTGCAAGGTCACACAAGCTTTTCTGTAATGAGTCAGGAATTTGAACTTGAACAATACTCATGGTAATTTTCCTATCAAGCGTAAGAACTCCGACGGCTCAAGCAGACTTAACCCGAACTGCTCAACGCCAGCAAAGTCACGAGTGTTATATGTAATTATACTCTGACATCCTGCCTTGACTGCAAGCTCCAATACCATATCGTCTTTGGGATCGCGTAAGAAGGGTCGCCAAAGGAAGAAAATTTCATGAGGTACACCAACCGAGCAGTAGAAATCAATTAGGTCATCTACTTCTTCTCTGCTCAAATAAAGATTTGGTAACTCCCGCAACAAAACGTCCGTGTATTCCAAGACAAGGGGAACTGACAAGTGTATATCAAATTGTCCCGTATCTATAAGGGTAAGTAGTTGGAATGCACTACCACGTCTAGATCTCAGCCCTGCAACAATGACATTGGTATCAATAACAATTTGAGGTAATGGCATTCGGAACTGGGCAACGATGATTATCAGTATCGGTACACCTCAACTTTATCATCACAGGACGAAAATAGGATGGGTAGAGTCGATGGGAGGTATTATCCTCCGCACCTCTCTCTTAGAGCCGAGCGTGCGACTTTCACCGCACTCGGCTCCCGATAATCTTAGCTTTCACTTTTGCACCTGTGGATGTAA
>SFBL01000051.1 GCA_007095785.1 Microcystis aeruginosa Ma_SC_T_19800800_S464 | reverse complement strand
ACAGGATTAATTCTACTACAAAATTGGAAGGAGGAGGCAACCATCGACCCCTACCTCCTACACTCCGAGAATGATTATTATTCTTGAGAATGAATAGTTTATTTTTTGGAAGTCCCTAAGGGTTTCATAAGTCCAGAGTGTATCAGACTTATCTGAAATGACTATAAGTCGAAGATGTTCAAAATTGGTAAATCCATAACTCATTCTTTTAATAAGCTTTATTTTGGTATTCATTCCCTCAATTAATCCGTTGGTTGTATGATTTTCAAAGTAATTACAGATACCTAGCAAATGCTTCTGGATCATGCTGGCACTACTTTGATATAATATCCCGCCTATTCTTATCCATTTTTCAAATTTTCTCTCAGCACCTCTGAACGTTCTACAACCTTGATAAATTTGTCTAATTTCTTCTTTCATTTTCTAGGCTATTCCCAAGCATGGATGTTCTTTCAAGATAACTTCTAGTTGTTGTTTTTGCTCCTCCTTTAAGTCCTCTTTATGCTTCCATAATAAATGAGGTAATCCCTTTTCATGCACCCCCATTAACTTTCTCAATTTATTAAGCTCGTCATTGATGATATCCATTACATGAAAACGGTCATAGATGATTTTAGCATTGGGAAATAATTCCTTTGTTTGATAATTGACCACTGTTACATTTGGTCAATTGAGGAGTTGATCAAAATTTATCCACATAACCCACCTCCTGTCCTGTATTACTATTATACTATCCTCGCACAGAACCTAGAAGAGCCTAATTTTTAGTAGATATAAGGATTGTACTTTAGCAATTTAAAGAGGTTACTTGTTGCTTTAGTAAGGATTTTAAGTCTTCTACTGACTCAGCAATATTAAGATTAGGGAGTCCACTCAGTGCCTTTTTACTGCATAAATTGTCCCCCGACCGAGCATAACATACTTTTTAAAAAATGGTATTACCCCTTAAATAGTTCTACTTATGACCTAAGAGAGATGCTCCCGTATTTTCTTAAATGTATGGTGGGATCATCTGGGAGCAAGTCACTTCGCAAGTGCATAAATCTGACACTCGTGGGACAAGTCACTGAGCACCTAAGACAAGGTTGTTTACTTCAAACAAAGGGAAAAAAGATGTTAAAAATTACTGCGGATGTATATTCTGGACGAGCGAATCCGGAGTGGATTATCAGCGATGAGCAGGAAATTCGCGCTACCCTGCGGGAAATTGCTAATAATGCTAGTGTCATCGCTAAATCGGCGCCAGCCAACGCTGGTCTAGGATTACGGGGATTTTTAGTAGAACCCCTCAACGATGAGGTAGGCTGCAATTACAATCTGCCAGAGAGTATTTATCTAGCAGTTGGACAGTATGCTATCAGTCCTAAAGCTAATGCTATTGCCGAAAGACTGGTCGGTTTAATGAATAGTGCCGAAATAACCACCAGAATGACCCCTGAAGAAGAAGCTCTATCTTTAGATGCAGATATACAGGGGTTTTTGCAGGAACAATTATATGTGGGTGAGCGCTTGACGCTCCTCGATACGGAAGGATTAGAACTATCTCCCGAAGCTGTCGAAATTCCCCTCGAAACTGCCAAGGCCGCCTGCCAATACGAATTGGGAGCTTATAATCCCAATTTCTGGAACAACAACGCAACTATCCTGCGGAACAATAACTGCTACAATTACGCCAGTAACAAACGCACCGATACCTTTGCCCAACCCGGACGCGGTTGTGGTAATATCTACCGCTCGCTCACCTGTGCGGAAGTGACCCGAGCTTCCCTGTGTGATGGCTTACACGTGCGTTATAATTGTTTCCCCGCCTCCCAAGCCCCTCGCTATCTGGTCGCCCTAGTTATAGCTCCAGGACGAGATTTCCACTGGTATCGACTGAATAAAGAGGGTTTCTGGAGTCATAAACCTGGTTCCACGCCGGTCAGAAATGTTGATAATAGTAACCGGGTGATTAAAAATCCCCAAACCTGTAATCGCGGAATTTATACGCAATTTTGCGGCTATTTCTATACTTGTAAGAGCCAAAAAATTCGTTAAACGTTTCAACTCAGGTCAGTTAGATGGCTAAGGTAGAACCTGAGGGAAGGAGGGGAAAGGTGGCAGCAATTGTGGCGATCGCCATCCCCCTCTTTTGCCTGCTCGGCCTAATAGTTTACACTCAGACAGTGGAGGCCATTGTGCAAGTAGAACTCGATATATTTAGTGGTCGTCCCAATCCCCATTGGACTCTTAACGAGCGCGATAGTCAGGAACTACTCCAACGACTGCAGCGTTTGTCCCCTACCAACGCCGGTGAACCTAGTGGCAATTTGGGTTATCGAGGGGTGATCCTCAGTAATCCCGAAGGTGCGATCGCTGGATTCGAGTGGATCGTTTGTTCGGATGGATTAGTGGTCGGATACAAGGGAGACTCATCCCAGAAGTTTATCGATGCCAATCGTAACTTGGAACGTTGGTTAGTACAAACTGGTGAGACAACTTTGGGGCCAGATATACTGCGCTCGCTCCGTCAAGAGTTCGGTGGTGATTTCTAGGCATATTTTTAACTTTTCAAGAGTTGGTTGCCAGTATTTGAGCAAAACTAGGACTTGTGCGCTGACAAAAGTGCTGTCTTTAGATCTCCTTTAAGACAGTTTCTGGGGGATGTGTGACGGTTTCTCCTGACATTCTGGTAAATTCCCCCGCTATCTCTAACCCCGTGTGCAACTATAAAACTTCTTTCTTTCTACCCTAACTGTCCTTTGCCCGATTTGCTATAGTTTAATGCTTGAAATATCGATCATCGTCAAAAAAATCGGGTATCAAAGCTAATTCATACCCGAAAACTTTTCATCTTGATCGCTATCTTAGGCTTTCTGTTCCTGTTTAGATTTATGTAGGGGATCCATAGAAATCTCTAAGCGCTTAAATACCACAGAGGAAAGGGTAGTTAAAACCAAATAAACCAAAGCAACAGCGATATAAATCTCGAAAGCTTTATAGGTAGTGGCCACCATTAATTGACCTTGCCGGAATAATTCTTCAAAACCGATTACTGCCGCTAAACTGGTATCTTTAATTAGGGTGATAAATTCATTCCCCAAGGGTGGCAACATCCGGCGAAAAGCTTGGGGAAAAATCACCTCGCGCATGGTTTGCACCGGGGACATTCCTAGACTAGAACAAGCTTCCCATTGACCATTATCGATCGATTGAATACCGCCGCGCATAATTTCAGCTAAATAAGCCGCCACATTTAAACTTAGGGCAAATAGGGCCGCTGGTAAACGATCTAAGTCGATATTTAAGCCAATTTCTCGGAACAACCCGGGCAACCCAAAATAGATCAAGAATAATTGCACCAGCATCGGTGTTCCCCGAAAGAAATCCACATAGATGCGGCAAATTATTTTTAACCATTTGTAGGGAGAAATCAGGGCAATGGCCACTAAAGTTCCACCGATTAACCCGAAAAGAAAAGACAGAACCGTTAACAGAATTGTCCAGGGAACCCCTTTCACAATCAGGTTATAGAATAATTCTCCCCAGTTAAAACTCGATTCCTGTAAATTCTTTAAAGCTGGGGCAACTAAAGGTAATACTGGCGGTTTTTCTCCAAACCATTGCCGAAAAATAACATCGTACTGACCACTTTCTATAACTCGACCGAGAGCATCATTAATTAACTGGAGATAGGGTGAATTTTTGGGTAAAGCAATGCCGTAGAATTCCTCCGTTAATAATTCTCCGACTACTTTTACTCCCCGCAAACCCGCTTCTTTAATGGCATACAAAGTCACGGGTTTATCGTTAACTACCGCCTCAACTCGACCATTAATTAATTCCTGCAAAGCTAAAGCGGCCGAGTCAAATTGACTAACCACTGCTCCAGGTATTTTTGTCGCTTCTAAGGCTCCCGTTGTGCCAATTTGGACGGCAATTTTTTTGCCTTTTAAGTCTTCAAAATTTCTAATCGTCTTATTATCTTCCCGAACAGCGATCGCTAAACCAGCCTTAAAATAAGGTCGAGAAAAAGAAATCGCTTGGGCCCGTTCGGGGGTGATGGTCATGCCACTAATAGCGGCTTCTACTGTTCTTGCTTGTAGAGCCGGAATAATGCCATCAAAGGGTAAATTTCTCAAGTCAATATTGAGATTAGCTTCCTTGCCAATCGCGCGCATTAAATCGATATCAAATCCAGTTAATTGTCCCCCTTGTTGAAATTCAAAGGGCGGAAAAGTTGCTTCTGTGGCGACTCGAAAAGGGTTAGGAGGAGTGTTAGAAAAAGCGGGAATAACACCTAATCCGATCGCCAAAACTAATCCTAACAAGGCAAAGATGACTCTCTGCACCGCCCGCCCTCGCCAAAATTTAATCATTTTTTAATTGTTTCTCCTTGATTTTTTTACTCAATTAAGTTAAGAATTTCGTCCTACTCCTCATCTAAGACAGATGTAGAGAGACTATTTGAGTATTATGATTATTCCTCTTGATAAAATGTCGTCAAGGATACAATCTAGCAGAAACTAATCTGGATACTTTTATACAGAATGTAAAATTTTTTACGAGAGGACATCATGACCACTACCACCCCTGTGATTGTTAGTGAAGGTTTACGCAAAAGTTACGGCTCTTTAGAGGTACTTAAAGGAGTTACAGGCACTCTTTATCAAGGGGATGTGGTATCGGTAATCGGTCCCTCTGGCTGCGGCAAAAGTACCTTTTTACGCTGTCTCAATCGTTTGGAAACAATTAACGGCGGCCGCTTGGAGGTGATGGGAATTGACATCTCTTCCCCGAAGTTAAATCAATCAGTCCTCCGCAAGTTACGCAGCCGGGTAAGTATGGTGTTTCAACACTTTAATCTTTTTCCCCATCTCACCGTTTTACAAAACTTGATGTTAGCCCCCAAGCAAGTGTTACACCACTCGGAAAATGAGGCTAAGGATACGGCAATTCATTATCTGGAAAAGGTGGGTTTGGCCCCAAAAGCCGATGTTTATCCTGACCAATTATCGGGGGGACAAAAACAACGGGTGGCGATCGCTCGCAGTCTCTGCATGAAACCAGAGGTGATTTTATTTGATGAACCCACTTCGGCCCTAGATCCGGAATTAGTCGGGGAAGTGTTAAACGTTATGCGTCAATTGGCCGATGACGGTATGACTATGGTGGTCGTCACCCACGAAATGCAGTTCGCTAAGGAAGTCTCTAACAAGGTTTTGTTCTTTAATCAAGGTGTGATCGAAGAAGCAGGCGATCCCGACACCTTCTTTAATAATCCCCACAGCGAGCGCCTACAAGCTTTTTTAAGTCGCATCAATAGTAATTAGGGTTGGCTGAATTCAGGAGACAAAAGGCAAAAGACAGGAGACAGGTTTTGGGGTTTTAGGGTTTTAGGGTTTTGGGGTTTTGGGGTTTTAGGGTTTTAGGGTTTTGGGGTTTTGGGGTTTTGGGGTTTTGGGGTTTTAGGGTTTTAGTTCAATTTCCCCACTTCCCTATCACCCCACTTTTCCATCCCCCCACTTCCCCATCACCCCACCACCCCACTTCCCCATCTCCCCACACCCCAACAATTGTAAAGAAATATTACAATTATGCCGTTATAACAGCTTACCATCTTGACAGGAGGGAAAGACAGTGTTTATAGTAGAGACACATACCCGGGTAAACCAATTTAGTGATATGCAAGACAAGCAAAAAGTCACACTGTACCTTCCCCCTGGAGTCCATCGTCAACTAAAGATAAAAGCTGCGATCGATGAAGAATCGATGTCAGGACTGGTGGAAAAAGCGATCGCTTTCTACCTAAAATACCCCGAAAAGGTAGAAGAAATCGAAGCCGCCGCCTACGGCAAAACCTATCAGGTTCATGTCTGTCCCGAGTGTGATGCCGCGTTAGTAATGAAAGAAGATCGGCTAAGGTCGATCAAACGCCAGCCCGGAATAGTTGGCGACGAGTTCCCGCTAGAAGTTCCCGAACCCGTTGGCGCTCAAGGAACCACAGAGGGAGAAGCAGCCTTAGTTCCCTGCTAAACTCTCCGTAGGCCAACAAGGCATCTACAGCCATCAGCCGCCCAAGGTCAAAACCGTTACCACAAATAGGGTCGATGTTATGAAAGAAGAGCTAGAAATTCTCGTCAAGGCTCAGTATCCCCTGATTTACCTCGTCACCTCCGAGGAGGAAAGGGCGGAAGAAGCCATCAGCAAAATAGCCCAACTAAATACACAACATCGACGGGTGTTTGTCTGGACTGTCACCCACGGCATGATCGAACTGGATCAACCGCGCCAAACCAGTCAACATAATACCGTGTCGCCAGAAGCGGCGATCGAATGGGTAGTGCGTCAACGGGAAGCGGGCATCTACATCTTCAAAGACCTGCATCCGTTCATCACTTCCGCCCCGGTCACTCGCTGGTTGAGAGATGCGATCGCCAGCTTTAAAGGAACCGAAAAAATCATTATTTTAATGTCTCCCCTGCAAGAAGTCCCCATAGAACTAGAGAAAGACGTAGTAGTTCTAGATTTTCCCCTGCCGGACATGGGAGAGTTAGATACGGTTCTCTCGCAACACCTAGGCAAAAATCAAAATCGTCGTACCACCACAGAGGTCCGGGAAAAACTCCTGAAAGCGGCCTTGGGTTTAACCAAAGATGAAGCCGAAAAAGTTTACCGCAAGGCCTACGTCAAAGCGAACAAATTGACGGAAGACGAGGTAGAAATCGTCCTTTCCGAGAAAAAACAACTAATTCGCCGCAACGGAATTTTAGAATACATTGAAGAAGACGAGACCATCAATGCCGTCGGCGGTCTGGAAGAACTAAAAAAATGGTTAAAACAGCGCTCAAACGCTTTTACAGAAAGAGCCAGAGGGTACGGACTCCCCCAACCGAAAGGAATGCTAATTTTAGGAGTGCCGGGCTGTGGTAAGTCCTTAATCGCTAAAACCACCTCGCGCCTCTGGGGTTTACCGCTCCTGCGCTTAGATATGGGACGGGTTTACGATGGTTCCATGGTGGGACGGTCCGAGGCCAACCTGCGTAATGCCTTAAAAACTGCCGAATCCATCTCTCCAGCCATTCTGTTCATCGATGAATTAGATAAGGCTTTTGCCGGTGGTACAGGCTCCGCCGATTCCGATGGGGGAACCTCTAGCCGCATCTTCGGCTCCTTCCTGACTTGGATGCAGGAAAAAACCTCGCCCGTCTTCGTTATGGCCACAGCTAACCGCATTGAACGGCTACCGGGGGAATTTCTCCGTAAGGGGCGCTTCGATGAAATCTTCTTTGTCGATTTGCCCAATTCCGAAGAAAGACAAGATATCTTTAATATTCACCTGACTAAACGACGCTCCGACATTTCTCGCTTCGATTTGGAGCAGTTAGCCAAGGTATCCGATGGGTTTTCCGGTGCGGAAATAGAACAGGCGCTGATTGCCGCCATGTATGAGGCCTTCGCCCAAGATCGCGAATTCACGCAATTGGACATTATTGCGGCGATTAAGGCGACGCTACCCCTATCTCGCACCATGACCGAACAGGTGACGGCCCTGCGTGATTGGGCCAGACAACGCGCCCGACCTGCTTCGGCCTCCGTCGCTGAGTACCAGCGATTGGAGTTCTAACAGACTTTCGCCCGGTCCCAACGGGATGAAAGGCTAGTTCTCAAGGACTAGCAATGCCTCGAAAAGCCGCTTGGCGGCACTCTTTAACTCTCAATCTGTTGTTGTTAATTCTTATCTACAAAGAGGAAATTCCAATGTCTCATTTCAGCACTCTCCGGACCAAAATCACCGATGCCGAAATCCTCAAAGCTTCTCTCCGCGACCTCGGCATTAGCGTAAAAACCGAAGCCGATGTTCGTGGTTACAACGGTCAACGAGTTCGCTCTGACATCGTTGCTGTTCTCGATGGCGAATATGATCTCGGTTGGTCCCGCAATACCGACGGCAGCTTCGATTTAATCGCTGACCTCTGGGGTGTAGCCAAAAAACACAATCAAACCGAATTGATCAACTCGATCAACCAAAAATACGCTGTGAACAAAACCCTATCCGAAGTGAAACAGCGCGGTCTGCAAAACGCTAACGTTAAGCTAGTCGTTCAAAGCTAAGATTTACAGCGCGTTCCCAAGCCTAGGGGTTGACCAGTTCGGTTAACCCTTTTTTCTGTCTCTGGGCTATGTTAAGAATGGTAAAATTAACTTGACAAAAATGCTCCGACCCGAAGAAAGAACTAAACTCGATCCGACGAAAGACAGCGATTTTTATGCTTTTCCCCGCTTTGTCACCCACGTGGATCAGGGTTTTATCGATCGCTTAACCGCTCTCTACCGAGAGATATTATCGCCCAATACGCGCATTTTAGACCTAATGAGCAGCTGGGTGTCCCATTTACCGGAGGAGATGGAATTTGAGCATATTGAAGGTCACGGGATGAATGGGGAGGAGTTAGCCAAAAATCCCCGCTTGCATAGTTATTTTGTCCAGGACCTCAATGCACAGCCAAAATTGCCCCTAGGGGATAGTTCTTTTGATGCGGTGTTAATCACGGTGTCGGTGCAGTATTTGCAGTATCCAGAGGCGATTTTTGCGGAATTGTATCGCATTTTAAGGCCCCATGGTCTGGTGGTGGTCAGTTTTTCCAATCGTATGTTTTATCAAAAAGCGATCGCTGCTTGGCGCGATAATAGTGATTTAGGCCGGGTAGCGTTAGTGAAATCCTATTTTAAATCGGTGGCGGGATTTAGGGAAGTACAGGCGATCGTTCGTCCTGCTACCACTCCCAGTTTCCTACAAATGTTAGGAATTATGGTCGCTGATCCCTTCTATGCAGTGATAGGAAAAAAGAATCCTCTCTAGGATGATACCATTTTTCAAAAGTATAGCAGAGATAGTTAATTTTCCTCAACTCCAACCCCTCTCCTAGAAAGGTAGAGGGGATTAGGATGTCTGCCACGAATAAAGAAAAATGGTATAAGGTGCGTTCCCCCTCGTTGTAGCAGGGAACGCACCCGACAAAATCGGCGTACTGCTAGGCAGTGCCTTCGACATCGCACTCAGGCAAAACTTCCAGCAACTGTGGACTGAAGCGAACACAGTATGATACAGTAATATCTTGAATAAAATTAATCAAGAAAAAAATATGTCAAAAAGCGATGGATATCGTTCCTTTGGCAAACGAATCAAAGAACTTCGGGAGTCTAAAGCTAAATTAGTTAGGAAGGTTGCGGCCGATTTAGATATGGATCAGTCTGTCTTAAGTAAATTAGAGAATGGACTTTTGTTTCTAAATACCACTTTACTTGAAAAAATTGCCCAATATTATCAAGTGTCACTCGATGAACTTAAAACCATTTTATATGCTGACAAAATTATGAGTTAATATGCAACCTATACTCATGCTGATAGAGTCATCAATTTAGTTTGTGAAAGATTTGCGGAATATCACACAGAATCTAACCATCAACACAAGGAAGAATCAGATGATCCAACTTGAATTATTTGAACCAATTTACACAGATCAATACATTCAAGAAGGGTTTAATTTTTTGACACCCAAACTTGGGGATGTTACTTTCTTGAATGGTCTTAATGAACCTGTTCATCGTTGGTTTAGACTAACGCCAAGTTATGCTCCTGAATTAGTTAGATTTCTATGTGAATATTTAGAATGTTCATCAAAAACTGTATTGTGCTATCCCTTTTTAGGAAAAGGTACGACGATAATAGAAGCTAAGAAACTTGGACTATTTGCTATAGGCATAGAGTTGAATCCATTACTAAAACTTGCATCTGAGTATGCCTTGACTTGGGAAGTTAATATTGAACAATTAACTCAACATTTTCAATCTTTTGAAACTTATATTCTTGATACTTTAGATAAAGCGAAGAATTTGTCTTTAGAAACTGCCGAGGAAAAATATGAATTAACTATCCCACCAATTCACAATGTATTTAGATGGTGGAGAAAAGAAGTTTTAAAAGATTTACTTCTAATTCGTAGGGCTGTTTGGAAAATAGAGAATGAGAACTATAAACATCTTTATTGGTTAGCTTTGTGTTCTTCGGTTCTAGATTGCGCTAATATTCATCGAAATCACCCTACTATTAGTTTTGATGATAAACATAACCGTGAAATTAGTGTTTGGAAAGACTTCCGTGACAACTTTGAAGCTATTATCACTGATCTAAAACATTTATCTACAAGAGACAAGTGGGGAACTATAAAAGTTTACCTAGGTGATAGTACCCAATTATCTAGTTTTGTCGAAGAAACAATAGAGGCTCTTCGTTACCCTTTATGCTAAATCAACAGACAAGATGCCAAGACAACATACTTCTAACCCAAAAATTCCGAAAGTTTCTAAAGCCATAGGCTCTCCGTTTTATTAGTTTAAGTTT
>SFBL01000050.1 GCA_007095785.1 Microcystis aeruginosa Ma_SC_T_19800800_S464 | reverse complement strand
AATTATGGACAAATGCTCATTCTCATTAAGAAACGCTGAAAGCCTTAATTTTCGTGCTTATTGAGAATAAAACTGTTAGTTTAGCGAGTTCTGAGATTTTAGAAGCCGCTCTGTGACTGAATTTGAGACACCTGAATCCTTACAAATACTTTGACAACTCGAATTAAATGCTCGACAAAAATTCGCCGAGATGATAAAACTTTATTTTCTTTAATTTGATTCTCAGTTAATTCTCCATTCTTAGGTTTTTTATCAGGAGTTAAAACAGTTTTAACTGTGCGGTTTGGACAGATTTCTTCAGAAATTGAAGAGATAATCGGCAAAATGACTAACCCTACTATCTTAGAAGAGCTACTAAAATTAGCAGCTACCGCTAATTCCCTCGGAGAATTTAAGCAGTCTTTGGCTAAAATCCAATCCTATAACTTCTTTAGAAACCCGTTTTCTTTGAGAAACCCGTTTTCTTGCAATATTAATTTCTGTTACAGTGGTCTTGAAAGATTGGGGATTGTTTGAATAAAATAGCCGCAGTCATCCTTTCCAGTCAGCGTCATGACTTCTCCCCTTTTGCCGAGCCTTCCTGCTGTTGACGATGTTTTGTTCAATTTCGCTCAATCTGATGGCTTGAGTCAAGTTAATCAGGTGAATAGTGCGAGAAATCAGCGTTTAACCGCACCCGAATTAAATACTGTGGTTTTCCTTGATGCTGGTATTACCGATTATCAAAGTCTCCAAGCTGGGGTAATCCCTGGAATCGCCACCGTTATTATCTCTCCCAATCAAGACGGAATCGAACAAATCACCGCTTTTTTACCACAAAATCCCCAGATTACCACCATTCACCTCGTTTGCCATGGTGCGCCTGGATGCTTATATTTAGGGAATTGTCAACTTAATTTAACAAATATTTACGATTACCGCCAACAGTTACAGAATTGGGCAAAGATTAATCGTATTCTACTGTACGGTTGTCAGGTCGCAGCGAGAGATGGGGGGACAGAGTTTATTAATAAATTGTCCCAAATTACCAGGGCAAAAATAGCGGCTTCCAGCAGACGGGTAGGAAATGCCGCCTTGGCAGGAAGTTGGCAATTAGAGGTGAGTTTTCTGGCGATAAAGGGAGAGAATAAAACTTTTGTTGAAACCTTAGATTTGTCGGAGTTGCAGACATCTGGGGTTTTTCAGCCAGATATACCCTTCTTTGCCGGCTTAAGTACCGCGCGCAAAATTAATGACACAAATCTACCCCCCCCCTTGCCCCTTGCATGAGTGCCTTTCTTCACTAGGAAATTTATTTTGCACGACTATTTAATTGTTTAATTTTCACCCTTTATTCAGGAAAAAATCATGTCAACTCCTTTTTTAGTTAAGAATATCAATCCGGGTTACTACGGATTCAATCTGACGGCGGTTGGCAGCACCCTGTTCTTCAATGCCAATGACGGAGTGAACGGTCCTGAATTGTGGAAAAGCGATGGCACGGCGGCCGGTACGGTTCTGGTCAAAGATATCCGCCCCGGTTCCTTTGGCTCCTACTCCGGCAATCTAACGGCGGTGGGCAATACCCTGTTCTTCACTGCTTTTGACGGGGTTAACGGTAATGAATTGTGGGTCGTGAGTACGCCCGCAATTCCCACCCTCGCCATTGCCGCCACCAATGCCAACCAAACCGAGGGCAACAGTGGCAGTAAAGCTTTCACCTTCACCGTCACTCGTTCGGTTATCACCACGGGAACCAATAACGTTAACTGGGCAGTTACCGGCACTGGCACTTTTCCCGCTAACCCTTAGGATTGGGACTTTCAAAAACCTTGCATTATCCTTCTTGTAGTACATAGCTTGGTACAAAAAACAAGGGCAACAAAGCCTGAAACGACCGACTCCTGACGACCGACTCCTAACCCCACCAATACACTTTTTCAGCAAACCCTAAATACTCAACTCAAATAATCAACTAAATATTTAATTGATTAGTTCGCTCTAGATCAAAAACAATTGACAAAAATCGCCAAGTGTCTTTCTCTATAAGGGTTTAATCTCTTATAACCCCGTCCATTGCATAAGATAAACCGAAGAACCCTAAATTTTTACCTTTTCCATTGTGCACACCCTAAATTATTTAACAGGAGCAAAACTATGACTACTACCACACAAAATCTCTACAACGAACTCAGCAAACTGACTGATAACGCCGAGCAAATCGAAGCTTTACTCAAAGTGCTACCTGGACAATCTTACTCTGAAGACGATCTTCGGAAAATTATCAATGATCAAAAAGACGAAGCTTTCCAGCAATTTAAGTCCTTAGAAACAAAATTAGAAAGCAATCAAAAGGCCATTGAACTGATCATTGCACAACTCAATCCATCTTTACAAAGTTTATCAAATAATGAGAAATCATTGACAACCAAGGATGATGAACTTAATTTATTAAACCAATCGAAGGGAGAGTTGACAGCAGAAGTATCCGTTTTAAACGACGCAAAAAGCCAATCTGTAATTTATTTCAATGGTGAAATTGGCAAGGTTAATAGCAATATAGCCGCAGAAAATAATCGTTATGAAATAACGGCTCTTTTCACAAGTTCCAATAACCCAGCTAAGGATTTATTGCAGTTTTCTAGTGAAATAGCAGGAATTATTACCCGTTTTGGTAATGCTGTAACTAGCTTGAATACACAAAAAGATGTACTGTATGATAGATGGAAACAAAAATCTATCACCAAAACAGTTTACGACAAAAAAATACAGATAATTGACGATTTTGTGTCCAAATTTAATACGGCTACAAATCAATTAAACACCCTGAAAACCTATGCGGTTTCCTATGAATCTTTGATAAATTCGGGTTCAGGAATCACCCCTAGCGAAGTTAATGAAATCAATAGTATTCTGGCTGCGGCTCAAGGTGTTTATGACCAATTGGTAAGTAGTTATGATCTTCTTATCAACAAAATGGTATATCAAAGAGGTTTAAATCTCAAGAAAGATTATGACAATTCAATTGATGTAGATAACAATATTGGTCAATACATAAAAGATCCTAGCTACGATGATCAAGGTGGTAAAGGAACTCTGTTGATATATCAGGTAAATGCTCAACTTAGCCGTGATAAATTAACTGAAGTTCGGACAAATATCACTGGCTTACGTGATAAAGCATGGACACCTTATGTCAATTTAATTTCAACTTTGAATGCTCAGATAACGACTTTAGAAAACAATCGAAATGTCAAGGATTCTGAGTATCAAAACAAAATTACCAGTAAATATGGTGATATCGCTCAAAAAGACAATGCTATTATTAGCAAACAAGGAGAAATAAACACTGTTAACAGTAGCATTTCAACGATTATTAGTCAAATTAATCCCAATAAACAAAAACTTCTAGAGTTGTTAAAAGAGAACACAACTTTAGTAAAGGAATGGAAAGCCTTATTACGCAATGAAAGTCACTACTTTTTAGATAATGCCGAACTCCTAATTTATCAAGATTTATATACCGATTGGGAGAAACTCGCAAATAATGTTACTGCGCCTTTTTTGAATAAACTACAGTCGTTTAATAGTAATTATTTGGGAGATTTACAAGCTCCGATTGAAGAATATCAAGAGGATTTGGAAGCTGGTATTGTTTGGGCAAAAAATCGGCGAGAAACTATTGACTTTATCGGTAATAACAGCAAAGTGGTTTTTGATCAATTGCTCCAAGAATTTCGAGCAACTCCTCCTCAAAATAGCAACTTGCCACTTGGACAATTTGCTGATAATTTGCAAAAAATTCAAGAACGACGCGATAATTCGTTGACTTCTTATGATGATTTAAACCAGCAAATTGCTCAAGTAAATTCATGGTTAACTGAAGCGACTTTGCTTAGTCCAGCTAATTCAACTGATTCAAGTCGTTTACAGCGATATATTCAACAGTTAGAATTTACCCAAAAGCGTCTTTATTTGGTTCCCAATGCTATAGCTGAAATTGATACTATTAAAGAAAATTTCACTGAAGAAATTAATCAAATAAAAAGTATTTGGAGTCAAATAAACTCTGATTTTTCGGGATTGGTTAATGAGGGCAAAAACAAGGTAAATCTGGATAATCAATTTCAGAGTAAAAAAAGTAGTCGTATTACTTTAGAAGGTGATTTAGCTAAGTTGGATGAAGAAAAGACAAATCTTGTCAGTAAAGCGTCTTATTTACAGGGACAGCTTAACACGACATCTAGTAAAATAGTCACTTTGAATAATCAGTTAAATTCGGCAAACTCTGCTTTATCTAACATAAATTATTCAGTAAACTATTGGCAAGGTGAAGTTAATCGTATCAGAACAGTGGACGGTGGTTTCTTTAAATGGGACAGTCAACAAAATAAGCTTGTTACTAGAGAAGATAGAATCGCAAATTATAGCACTGCTGTTTCTAATTTACTCAAATTTAGTAACGATTTGACTGCTCAAAAAAGTCTGATTACACAATATGAGCGGGAAATTTATAACTCCAGCTTTTACCAGACAGATTTAGCAAGTCAACTTCGGTCCACGAACAGTCGCATAGCTGAGTTAACAGATACGTTAATTCCCAATAAAAATAGTGAAATCAGTAACAATACATCTCAAATCAATAGCTTGGGAACGGATATTACAAAATCTACTCAAGCTTTATTGAACCTATCTAATGTCTTTTTCCAAAAACTTGCAACGCTGAAAGGGGAATTTAACGATATTGATATTTCGTTGACTTCCCAAGCATCATTGGGTGAGTCATTATTAAGTTTGGGATTGTTAGTTACGGAGCAAGATATTAATTTCTTCACAGAAGTTATCGAACCAGCAGTTGGTAAATTCTATGGCGAAATTAATGGAGGAAACACTCTTCTAAACTCGCTTAATCCTTCCCTTGATAGTTTACGAAATACAGTCAATAGCACAAGCATTAATGATGCTCCTAAGTTAGTTCAGGAGTTTATCAAGAATTTTCAACAACTTCTGACAAATCAAAAATCAGAGCTTGGTACATACATTAACAAGCAATATCCTGAAGTTATCACTGATTTTGATAAAGCTCATAAGGAAGCACAGAAAGAAGTCGAAGAAATTCAATTTGATTATCGTCTTCGCAGTCTTATTCAACAGGAGAATCTTGCAGAAGTTATTGAGACGATTCAAAGTCGTATTAGTATTGCCGAAAAAGCCGATCTTGTAACTCGTAATAGTCAAATTTCCCGCTCCAATGTTATAGATTTGAAAATAGTTATCCATAATGAAGTGATTGAAGATATTGAAAAGCAAAAAACAATTCTCAAAGAAGTTGATCAGGCAAGTAAATACATTAATGGAAATTTGACAAAATTGGCAGAAAGTTCTCAGGCACTTTTCAAAGCATTTGAATTTAAACTGCCAAAAGCTTTGGGTAATTATCTACGAGCTAGTGGCGATTTAGATGCAAAAATTGACATCCAAACTGTTTTAGAACAACGTCTAGGTGCGATTAATGATAGTGTTACTTCTGTCAAAAATGCGATCACTTCATTTAAGCAAAAAATTAGCTCTCAAAATAGCTTAAATGACAAAATTGCTGGCATTAGTAAAGAATTAGCATTCTCCGATCAAGCTCTGAAATTTATTCAGATCCAAGAATTACTAGAAAAAGACAATTTGAGTGTTGATAATTTAACCAAAGGAATCACTCAATTAACCAGCTTTATCCAGAATTTGATAACTACTGCAAATCTCGATAATGCGACTGTTCAAAGTCTTAATAGTGCCAAACAAAGCATTCAACAACTTACATCATTAAGTACAGAACTTTCCAATTTTGAAAGTAAAAATAGTGAACTTGAAGCACGACTAATTGAGATAAGCGAAAAAGAAGTAGCTTTGTTAAATGCAGCAATTTTGTACAAAGCTCGTAGCAATGAAGAAGCAAAAATTAGCCAAAAAGAGGGAATAGAAGTCCAAGAAAATGTAACAATTAAAGATTTAATCGTTAATGGAGAAATTAACACTAAAAATTTGGAAAATCGTTATTTCCTCAGTCCACAAGCGGCAACATGGCAGGAAATTCAAGATTTTGCTAAATCTGTTGGGGGGAATCTTGTCACTATTAATGGACTTGGAGAACAACAATTTTTAAAACGGATTTTTGGTCTTAATGCTGATGGTACGGCAAATAATCAAACTAACTATTGGATTGGCTATAGTGATAAGGATAAAGAAGGTAAATGGCAATGGGTTGACGGTCAAGTTGATGATTTTGAAAACTGGAGTGATCGCACTAATGGCAATGGTAAAGACTATGCCTTTATGAATCAGTTTGGTCTATGGAAAGCGGCTAATAATCAAGAAAAATTTCAAGGGATTATTGAACTTGATTTTAATGCCACTACGGTGGAACGTTTACAGATTGAAAAACAACTCCAACAGGCTGATGATAATTTAAAAACTTCATTTGAAAAAAGTCAGAATTATCAATCTATTGTTAGTGCGATCGCATCCGTCGAAACTGCCTTTACAAAAGCGTTAAATATCGCTGGAATTAGTCAATTAACCGCTGTTGAACTCTTAACAGAAATTCGTCAAAACTACCGCGAAAGTCAACAAACCTTAAATGAATTAGAAAGCGACATTAATTGGCGACAAGCCTCTGCTAATGCTCATTTCAAAACAGCAGAGTTTTATCAATCAGTGGCTGCTGAATATCTGCAAAAACATAATGATCTAAAACAAAAATTTGCCAACCAGCTTGGTGTAAAAATTCCTGATGGAGAGAGATGGACAGAAACCCGTGAAACTTTCCACAGGGGGTTTTTGGGTAAAAAGTCAGTTTCAGTGGAAATTACTCATATCAATACCTACTGGCTGTATTATGAAAAATTCACTGAACTGTCAAAAGCCGCTCGTCAACAAGCATTGGAAAGATTGGGACAACCAACTACAAATTCTACTTCGACGGCAGTTGCTAGTGATTTATTAAACCAACGCAACCAAGCCAGCACTATTAATCAATTGTGGGGACAAGCCAATCAACAAGCTGATGTTTTAGAAGGTTTCTTAAAGCAATTACAATCCAGCATTAATCTGATCAATATTGCTAATAAACAAACGCCAGAATATCAACAAGCAGTTAAAGAATTTGAATTGCTTTTACCCAATTTAGATACTCAACTTACTAACGCTCAGGTAAAAACAGAAAATGCTTATAGCAGCGTGAAACAGCAGTGGGATACTTTCAAAAATAGTGTCGGTGAATTACAAAAAGTTTACGACGAAGTGATTCCTTTAAAAGCTCAATATCGCGGGCAAAATCTGGCTATTCTCAGTGATATTGACACTTCTCGTGATTGGGTTACTCTCAAATATCAAAGTTTAGAAGTTGAGTTAGAAAGTGTAAGTGTAGTCAGAAAGCAACTATATGATTTCCTCCGTTCTGGAAATAATAGTTCAATTAACTCTCTTACACAGAATCTTCTCAAAGATGCTTTAAACTATCTTCGATACAATGAAAGCATTTTACAAGATCGTTTGAAAGCACTTGAAGAACATAGAGAAGCATTAGATGCACAGGATAAGTTCTTATTACAAGAGCTAGAATTAGTTGACGCTTATTTTGATAATGGTGGCAAAGAATTTACGCTATTAAATCAGCAATTAGATCGAGCAAAAACAACTTTACGCGATTTACAAAGCTTTGCAGAAGATGCCTTAGATAGTAGTACGGTTTTAACCCAAAACCTCAATCAATTTTCCGTTTATCTCAATAGTCTAAATGATGAAAACCTGAAAGCAGTTCAAGATTCCCATAAAACTTTACAGGATTTAATTGCTAACTTTAATGACCGCAAGGATTATTTTCAAAAAGCCAAAGAATCCTTAGATGAAATTGACGATAAATCTCCAGAAATAATTAAACTACTGGAGAAAATGGTTGCAAATGGCGAAATTCGTGCCAAACAACTTTTAGAAACGGCAAAATTACGCGGTTTAGCAGTAGCTGCTGACATTTATTTCCAAGATTTCAGCGATTTAATGACGGATACTGGAAACTTTTGGAGTGGTGGTATTGCGACGGAAGCAGACCGTAAATTGGCTAATTATTTCCGTAAAACACTTATGGAAAATCGTGCTTTAAAACGGGAATCTGAAGCCAATGCAGACTATGCTGGAACAGTTATTAAACACGCAGAAGGACAAAAAACATTAGTTGAAAGTGAAATTCAACAAGCACAAATTGAATACAATAACTTATTGGCAACAATTGGTAATTTAGAACAAGCTAGTGATGTTCAACGTCAGACTCTTTATAAAATAGAAGCCCGCAAAGAAACCCTAGAAGCGTTACAAGAACCGACCCGAATCATCATCAATAACTTAATTCAAGTTCAAACATTAAATGCTGATTTGGCAAGGCTAGAACAGCAATATGCAGAGAGTTTCTCTAAAGAAATTAATGAATCTCTTCGAGAACAATTATCCTTAGATGCTCTGGTCAAATCCTATCAGAAACAGCAGTTACTAACCAAAATTGAAGTTTATCAAAAACAGGATGCCTATTCTACATTACAAGACTCTTTGATTGAAATTGGACGTGAATTGGGACTAGAAATTAATCCCATCATTGAAAGCACAGATCATCAAGCACATATTATTGATTTGCAAGAGCAACTGAATAATTTGCAAATAAATCCTGAAATCCCTCAAGAACTACGTACTTTATTGGCAGAAGTAAGAGAGAATATTGAAAGTGCGTTGGAAGGAAAAGAAGCGACACAAATTGAACAGCAATTATCAGTGGTGACTAATAAGTTAGTTGAGCAAAATAAAATCTATCAACAGGAACTTAATCGACTTGTTGAAGAAGCACAAGACGATCAAGACTTACTAGATACCGCACAAACTAATTTAAAAACTGCTGTTGATCAACTACTAACTGCCATTGAAACCCGCAATGATTTCTTAGAAGATAAATCGGTTATTAGCAATGAGCTATTACAAATTTTTGCAGAAGTTCGTCTGGCTCAAAATGCAAATTCTATCTCTATAGAAACGGCTAAAAAAGCCAGGACGATGCTGAATGATGTCCTTGAACAACGTCAAATTGAACGCGAAGCAAGGCAGAAAACTTTTATTGACTTTTTCTTGGAAAGTCAAGGTACACTTTTAGCGATCGCTAGTGTAGTAGTAACAGCGGGGTCTTCTGCGGGATTAATTGCGCTTACCGATGCTGCTATTAAAAGCATTAAAATAGGTTTAGCAGTTGCCAAAGCAGTTAATAATGCAGTGACAGCAGCTTACAATGGAGACTGGTCTGGAGCATTATATAACGCCATAAATGCAGTCGCCATGTATGTGGGAGATATGAATATTTCATCTGCACTGAAAGACAATATTTCCCAGTTTCAATCCATTGTTGACTCAAGTTATAAAACCTTAAAATACGCCCAATCTGGAGATGCACTTGGGGCATTTATTGATGGCATTGGTCGCTTAACTTCTATGGCAATTGAGGGTTTTGATCTAGCAGGTAAAGCTGGTCTGAGTGACGATTTCATTAAAGAATTTAAAAAAATACCTAGACTAGTCAACAATTCAATTCAAGCTATTCAAGAAGGGGATTGGTTAACAGCTTCTTCTAATATTTTCAACACAGTAATTGCCATCAGTTCAATGCGTTCTATTTCTGATGTTGAATCTGGAAAATTTGCCAAAAAAGTCAACATTATTGATGCGGTCGGAGATGTTGGTTTTAGTATTGCTAATGCCATTAAAGAATCTGATTTCACAACATGGGTAACAACAGTTGATGATGTTTTGCAACGTCACGAATTTTTCAAAATAAGTCAGAAAGCTATCAACAAAAAAGTGTTGAAAACTCTGGCTTTTGAAACTGTAGAAACCGCCCAGTTAAAGACTAATAATGGCGAACAAGATGTTGATTTCATAGCATTAAACGGTCAAGTTAATCCTAATAAACCCACCTATGTCATTGTCGGGGGATATCTTACAGATTCTGGTTCAGAATGGCTAACTGATACCAGTTTCCTATTACAAAAAAATGTTGGTGATGCCAATTTTGTGATTGTGGACTGGAGTGAGTTAACTGGTTCTTTTTTGACTCCTTTTGATGATGGGGTTTATCGAGGAGCAGCAGAAAATACTAAATTGGTTGGTGAAGCATTAGGAAACTATCTCTTAAGACAAGGAATTGATCCTAAAAATATTCATTTGGTTGGTCATAGTTTAGGTGCTCATGTTGTTGGTGTAGCTGGTCGTATGATTGCGGAATCATCAGGTCAAAAAATCAAAGAAATTATCGCTCTTGATCCTGCTGCTCCCTCTTTTGATCAGAAAACTTTTGGTTTGCAAATTACCGATCTTCGTGACAAACTGGATATTTCTGATGCGGATTCTGTCACGGTTGTTCGTAGCAATTTCACTAATGATAGTGTCCTGCAAAAAGCTACAAGCCTTTTTAATCTCGGACACTATGGCACAAGTAAGAACGATTTAGGCCATATAGCAGCAATTCTCATTTTGAAATAAATAGAGCATTAACCCCGATTTTGACATCGAAAATATAGTACAAAGTAACTATTTGCTCGGCAGAGGCGATCGCTAAAAAAACAATTGGTTGGA
>SFBL01000005.1 GCA_007095785.1 Microcystis aeruginosa Ma_SC_T_19800800_S464 | reverse complement strand
TATGGGATAGAGAGGTGCGTAGTTCACCCAAGGAGAATCAATCTCTCGAAGTAAAAGTGAAGGGAATTTCTGAAATGGAATTCAGTCTGTCTATATTTGACTATACTTTTACTAACTATGATAGCAAATCCGTTTTTAATAGTCCGATTAACTCTCAGGTTATGGATTGTTTCTCCCTCCTCCAGCGCTCCCCACGCTCCTATACTTTTTAAACAGGATTTAGTATTATTGCTCAGTAGGTCAGATTTGTTAACAGAAAATACGGCTTATATCTACAAAATGCTCTAGAAAAAGGATGATGGTATGTGATATAATTTGCTCTTGCTTTCAACTACATACTTAAGTGATTTTATCAAGAAAATGAGCGAATTAAAATCCCAAATCACGGCTATTGATTATCAACTTTCTAAACGTCCGATCGCTCTCGATCCCGCAGGATATTTTATTATTTATCTCGACCGAGAAGCTGGGTTAATCTGTGCCAAACATTACAGCAATATTATCAATGAAAAAGGTTTAGCTGTCGATCCAGAAACGGGAAAAGTTATCGGTGTTAGGCAAAAACTTGATCGCAATCCTGAGTCTATTTACACTGCCAGGACTGCCAAAGAATTAGCCGTAAAAGTAATCGAAGAAACCCAACCTTGTCCCATTACTATGTTCGATCATGCTGCTTATTTAGGTCGAGAATTTACCCGCGCTGAATACGCTTTAATCACTGGGGAAGAATATATTCAGGATTAAAAATTGGGCTTTTCAGTAATCAGTGAACAGTAATCAGTAATCAGGGATAAAGATGAAGATAAATAAGTAAATAACTTATAACTTAAAACTTAAAACTTAAAACTTACATCTGATAACTGATAACTTATAACTGATAACTGATAACTGTTAAACCGTGCCTTTAAATAAACCTTGGGGACGGAATAATAACAGCAAGATCATAATTAATAAAGCCACGGCTAATTTATAATCAGAACCAATTAAGGGAACACTAATTTCTTGAGCAACACCAATAATTAAAGCCCCAGCAATCGCTCCGTAGGGATTACCAATACCACCTAAAATAACGGCCGCAAACATTGGTAAGATTAAAAACCAGCCCATATTGGGACGTACTCCCCCAGTAACTAACCCGAACATCCCTCCAGCTAAAGCAGTTAAAACTCCGGTAATTATCCATGTCCAGAAGACAACCCATTCGACGTTAATTCCGGTTACTCTAGCTAAATCGGTGCTGTCAGCTACGGCACGCATCGCCTTACCGATCTTAGTTTTTTGTAATAACAAATGGAGGGCAATAATAACTGTAATTGCCAAACCAATGACTAACAAGCGATCGAAAGCTACTTTAATCCCAAAAATTTCTGTAGCGGTCATCACAGGCAGATCGTAGCGTTGATTACTACCGCCCCAGATCATTAAAATACCATTGCGAAGAAATAAAGCCAAACCGATCGAAATAATAATTAAAGTGGTAGAATCAGCCCGTCGATCGCGCATAGGTTTCCATAATAATCTCTCGGCAATGAGCATGGCAATAGCTGTCACCGCTGCCCCCACCGGCATGGCTAACCAGAGATTAATCCCTTGAGCATTTACCAGCCAAGTTATGTAAGCACCTAAAGTCATAAAATCGCCGTGGGCAAAATTAGACAGACGCAAAATGCCACAGGTAAGGGTTAACCCGACAGCAGCCAGAGCAATAATACTACCGACGGCTAAACCATTGAATAAAAGTTGCGGTGTATCCATCAAACCTCTTGTATAAATCAGAAATTGTCCTTAGGAATAGGAGTCAGGAGAGAGAAAATTAATGAACTTTTGTCTTTTACCTTATTTAACTGAAAGCTGAGGGCCTGTGGCTTAAATATTTTTGTTTAGACCAAATTGCATGACAGTATAAGCTCAGACAGCTATTATAAAGGTTTGTGTGCCGGCAATTTCTGGCGGCTGGCGGAAAGCTGACGGCTGATGACTTACTGCTATAAAATCAAGAATGCCCACTGATGGAATTTGCCGCCAATGAAGACTATCTTTCGATTAGCGATCGCTTTTTTTGCCTTACTATTGATCCTATCTCCTGTCAATGCCTTAGCAGCCAGTTCTGCTGCTGTCACAGGAGCCAATGCCAGTTATGAAAACCAGAATCTGACGGGAAAGGATTTTTCGGGACAAAATTTGCAATCTGCCCAATTTACTAACGTTAATCTGCAAGATTCTAACTTTAGCTCTGCCGATTTGCGCGGGGCAGTATTTAACGGAGCCTCTATCATCGAAGGCAACTTTCATGGAGCGGACTTAACCAATGGGTTAGCCTATCTGAGTACCTTTAAAAATTCCGATTTAAGCGATGCCATTTTTGCTGAAGCAATTATGCTACGCACCATTTTCGAGGGAGTCAATATCAACGGTGCTGATTTTAGTTTTGCCGTGCTTGACGCTCAACAAATCAAAAATCTCTGTGAAAGAGCCGAGGGTGTCAACTCAAAAACTGGCGTCTCTACCCCGGAATCTTTAGGATGTGATCAATGATGGAAACAAGGGTTGGTGTTATTGGTGGTGGACAATTAGCTGGGATGATGGCACAGGAAGCCAAGAAATTAGGCATTTCTCTAATTGTACAAACACCACACCCCGACGATCCCGCCGTTGCTTTAGCTGACGGGGTTGTTTTTGCGGAAATAGCCGACGTGGAAGGCACAAAAAAACTAGCTCAACATTGTGATCTGATCACTTTTGAAAATGAGTTTGTTGATTTAGATGCCCTAGAAGAATTAGCGGCCACAGGAGTGAAATTCTATCCTAGTTTGGCAAATCTGCGCCCCCTATTGGATAAATACGAGCAAAGATGTTATTTACGCTCCCTAGGGTTGCCTGTGCCTGATTTTTGGGCGATAGATAAGTTATCCCAACTAGAAAATTATCCTTTTCCGCTAGTGCTGAAAGCGCGACGACAGGGTTATGATGGTCAAGGAACCTTTATTATCCGCACTCCTGAAGAATTAAACGCCAAAAAGCCGCAATTAGAGCGTCTTGACTTGATGTTAGAAGCTTATATTCCCTACGAGCGAGAATTAGCCATCGTTGCCGCTAGGGGATTAACCGGGAAAATCGTCACCTATCCCGTGGTGGAAACCCATCAAGAGGAGCAAGTCTGTCACTGGGTAATCGCTCCCGCCGCTCTTAATCAATCATTACAAGCTCAAACCGAATATATCGCCCGTCATCTGTTAAGTAGTTTGTCGGCGGTGGGTGTTTTCGGGATCGAGTTATTTGTCACTCCGCAGGGAGAGGTATTGATTAATGAAATCGCTCCCCGTACCCATAATTCGGGTCATTACAGCCTTTCTGCCTGTCTTACCTCCCAATTTGCCCTACAACTGCAAGCAGTGGCTAATTTGCCCCTCGGAGCCACGGACTTAAAATCTGCCGGGGCAGTCATGGTTAATCTATTGGGTTTTGAGGATAGTGACGGCGATTATGGGCAAAAAAGAGCAGTTTTAGCGGCAATTCCAGACGCTCAGGTTTTTTGGTACGGTAAAAAATCCCGTCCCGGTCGAAAATTAGGCCATGTCACCCTGTTAAGGGATACAAGCGATCGCTCTGAGTTATTGGCCCTAGCAAAACAGATAGAAAAGCTTTGGTATGGTGGTTAGGGAAGAGTGTGGGGTGTGGGGTGTGGGGTGTGGGGAAGTGGGGAAGTGGGGAAGTGGGGAAGTGGGGTGATGGGGAAGTGGGGAAGTGGGGAAGTGGGGAAGTGGAGCATTTGGCTGAAATTTCCCTAAACCCCTAAACCCCTAAATCCCTATCACCCTGACTCCTGAATCCTGACTCCTGACTCCTAAATCCTGAATTATGCCCCCAGCAAGAAACTTTTTCAGTAAATCCTAATTAAAAGACCTTTTTGATTGCCTCGGTCAGTTTTTGACTGATTAACTCGTTACCGTCTCCACTGAGATGAATATTATCGCGATAGAGGGAATCAGGATTAGGATGAGCTTGAAAAATGGGCAGAAAATCTAGATAAAAAATCTGCTGGTTGCTGGTGAAATCCGCTAGTCTCTGACGTGCTTTTAATTCATAATCTCGCCCCTGTTTTTGAGCTTCGCGCATGAGGGGGGTAATAGCGATAATTAAACGGGCTTGATTAGCCTGAGCAAGGGCTTGAATTTGGGCAAGAGCGGTTAAATTATTGCCCACTCGATCGCCTCCTTCTTGCACCGGTGGCAAGGGAGGATAACGCCTAAAATATCGATCGTATAATTCGATTAAAGCTAAAGCTGGCCGGCGAGCGGGATAATTAATTTCTCGTCCCACTACCGCCGAACTAGGAGCTAAAGCGAACAGATCATCGGTGTTCATTAATAACACAATCACCTGAGATTCAAAGGTGCCGAAACGGCGCAGATAGGCCAATTGATTGCGCGGTCCCCACGAATTAGCCGAAGCATTGAGAACTTGCACTGAACCCGTCAAATTTTGTCCTAAATTTTTGGCGATTAAAGCAGCAATGGTCTCTTTTTGATCTGTCCACCAGGAGCCATTAGCGATCGAATCACCGATTAACATGATTCTCGTTGTCTCTGGAGGCCGTTGGGGTGTAATCGGATCGCTCCGCATCGAATACTGATTAACGGCGATAAAATTGGAAAACCGGCGCGTTTGTTGATTAGGAGCCAAAAGATAGCCAATTTCGGCATCAGCTTCGTAAATAAGCGGATTACCGAACCCGAAGACAATTCTTAAAATAGCCTCAAGGAGAAGGCCAAGGGCGAAAAGAACGCCTAGAATGATTAAAGACAGCCGAATGATACCAATTTCTAATAACACGGATAGATGAGAGTTAGCTAATTTATGATCCTAAAGTGTCTCATACTTTCCACATCCATCTCATGAAAAGGAGTTAAGAGCAATGTCAGACTTAAATCGTGGCATCATGAAATTCGAGGGAGCCGATAAACCGGCAGTAGTGGCGATATCGTCGATTATCGTTATCGGTAGTATTATTGCTCTGATCCTTTGGGCAATGAAAGTCGCCTACATCTAGTTAACTAGAATAATTTCCCTCACTTTTTGGCATCACTCGGTTTAAATTTCCTGCCGTCACGATCTCATCTCTTGTCCCCTTGAGCCTGTAGGATAGGGTCAAGGGAGAAATTGCTAGTTCCCTCTATTGCGCTTGCTAGTCACACTCGACTCGAAACAGATCATCGATGAGCAGATCAACTTCTGTTTTAACAGAACTGTTGCAGTTACTCCCCCAATGGCGAACGCAGATGTACTTTAAAGCATCCCTGACCGCGCTATCCCACGCCATGGAGGATCAGGTTTTAGCGGAAGACGATCAACCATTAGTGATTGCCAGTTTTCAGCGTGAGCGCTTTTATCGTCAAGAAGCCCATCGCTATCGACGCATTGCCCACAAAAGCGGGCAAGTTTATGTTTTGTCGGCCCCAGAAACCGATTTTAAGCATAGTTCCGACGTTTACGAGACAATCGCTTTTCAGCCGGACGACAGTTTAGCCCAAGAATGGCATCTAGTGGTTATCAGTCGCCATTATGCTAGTTGTTTAATCTGTCGGGAACGAACCCATCTGACAGCAGAAGGGGAAAATGGGGCGGTTATGGATAATAATCGCCGTTTTGAGGGGATTTGGACGAGCGATCGCCATGTGAGTCAACAGGCGGCCCAAATTCTCTTAAATCATATTCTCGATTATCGTCCCGAACTGGCGGACAAAATTAGGAGCGCCCAAGAAGAATACCTGATCTGTGAACTGACGGACAGGGATCATCAAGAGGAACCGGATCCCTTTGTCCAGCGATTGGTCACTTATTTGCAAGCGGGACAGTATAAACTGCTGAAAGCCAATCGTTCCCTGGCATCGAAAGAACACAAGGAAAGACTGATCAACTCGGTGACAGCCTCGATCCGTCGTTCCCTCGATCCGGAAGATATCCTCCAGGTGGCAGTGCAGAAATTGGGGGAGGGATTGGGAGTCTGTCGCTGCGTGGTCTATCGTTGTAAGGAAGCCGACATTAACGCCACCATCGAACACGAATTTTTAAACCCCGGCATTAGTTCCATCAAAGGACAAAAATGGCCCCTGAAAAATAATCCTCTGTTTCAGGAAGTGCTGGAATTGAGAGAATCCCTGAAAATCGAAGACGCTATTCACGATCCCCGTCTCCCTGGCGATTCCATTCAAAATCTCGTGCGGGAATGTTCCATCTATTCTTGGTTATTAGTACCGATTTTTTACCAAAGTCGTCTCTTGGGAATGTTGGAACTGCATCACTGTGGACCCTATACCACCACTTGGAAAAGCGAGGATGTCGCCCTGGTGGACGCGGTGGCCACTCAAATCGGAGTCGCTCTCATTCAAGCAGAGGCATACGCTAATTTACAGGATTTAAACGAACAATTAGCCGCTCTTGATCGCACTCGTTCTAATTTAGTCGCCATTACCGGCCACGAATTACGCACCCCCCTGTCCACCATTCAAGTCTGTCTAGAAAGTTTGGCCTCGGAACCGGATATGCCAGCAGAAATGCGCCAAATTATGCTTGATACTGCTCTGAAAGATGCGGAACGAATGCGTAAATTAATCCAAGATTTTTTAACTCTTTCTAGGTTAGAAAGTGGCCGGGTTAATTGGAATCCCGAAGCTTTATCTTTATCGGAATGTGTGGAATTAGCCATCAGTCACGTTCACTCCTGCAATCTCGACAACGACAACCCAAAAATTAGCAATCTTGTCCCCCCTAATCTGCCCTTTGTTTTAGCCGATGGCGAGTGGTTAGTGGAATTACTCTCCAAACTTCTCGATAATGCCTGTAAGTTTACCGGACGGGAGGGAAATGTCTCGATCGAAGTCGCTTCGGGAAAACCAAAAACTCTAGAAGTGACCATTTCTGACACCGGACGCGGGATCGAACCCAATCGTTTAGAAAAGGTTTTTGATCGCTTTTACCAAGAGGAAGGGGCCCTGCGACGCAGTGCTGGGGGAACCGGGTTAGGACTGGCTATCTGTCGTCAGATTGTTAATGGTTGGGGCGGCGAAATTTGGGCAGAATCCAGGGGCAAAAATCACGGCAGTCAGTTTCATTTTACTATTCCAATATTTAAAGATAAAACTAACGATAATCCCCCAAATACCGCTCCGAAAAAATCCCCCCGTCGTGCTGCCAGTAAACGTAAATAGCGGCTGGTTGCCCGTTTAGTTTTGGCTCTCTACTCGTGACTTCCTATGCCTTTTCTTCATCAAAAACTAAACAAAAAAGCATTAAAAAAGAAGCATCCAATCCCGAGGATATATAATAAACTTAAAAGAGTAATCAATTAGTCGTTTTTAGGTGAAAAAATTATGGGACGCGCCAAGAGAGTGGTTTTAGCTTATTCCGGAGGAGTCGATACTTCCGTCTGTATTCCCTATCTCAAACAGGAATGGGGAGTAGAAGAAGTGATTACCCTAGCCGCCGATTTAGGACAGGGAGACGAATTGGGACCGATTCAAGAAAAGGCTCTGCGCTGCGGAGCGATCGAATCCTTAGTGGTCAATGCTCAGGAAGAATTCGTCAAAGAATACGCTTTTCCCTCAATTCAAGCTAATGCTCTCTACGAAAATCGTTATCCCCTTTCTACCGCCCTGGCTCGTCCTTTAATCGCTAAATTATTAGTAGAGGCCGCCGAGAAATACGGGGCCGATGCCGTCGCTCACGGTTGCACCGGCAAAGGTAACGATCAAGTGCGTTTTGATGTGGGCATTATGGCCCTCAATCCTAGCTTAAAAGTTCTCGCTCCCGCCAGGGAATGGGGCATGAGTCGGGAAGAAACCATCGCCTACGGGGAAAAATTCGGGATCGAGTCTCCTGTGAAAAAATCCTCGCCTTTTAGTATCGATCGTAACCTGTTGGGGCGCAGTATTGAAGCCGGTCCATTGGAAGATCCGATGACGGAACCCCCAGAAGAAATCTATTTAATGACCAAAGCGATCGCCGATACTCCCAACGAGCCGGAATACGTCGATATTGGTTTTAATCAGGGTATTCCCGTCAGTTTAAACGGAGAAAATCTCGATTCTGTGACGCTAATTAGTCAATTAAATGACCTAGTGGGTAAACACGGTGTTGGTCGGTTAGATATGATCGAAAACCGGGTAGTGGGAATTAAATCGCGAGAAATTTACGAGGCCCCAGCTTTATTAGTTTTAATTGATGCTCACCGGGACTTAGAAAGTTTAACTTTAACCGGAGATGTTACCCAATATAAACGGGGAATTGAAGAGACCTACGGACAGTTAATTTATAAAGGATTGTGGTACAGTCCTTTAAAGGAAGCGATCGATGCTTTTATCCTCAAAACCCAAGAACAGGTAACGGGATCGGTGCGAGTGAAACTGTTTAAAGGTAACGCTAAAGTGGTCGGTCGTCAGTCAGTCAATTCTATCTATTCTCCCGATTTAGCTACCTATGGGGCCGAGGATCAATTTGATCATAAAGCTGCCGAAGGTTTCATCTATGTTTGGGGATTACCCAGCAAAGTTTGGGCCGAAAAAACTAGAGGGAAGTAATCAACAATCCTCCCCTAAGTAGGTAGGTGTTAATTCAGATCCCCCCGCCTATCGTCACCCCCCTTATCAAGGGGGGCAGGGGGGATCAACACCCTTATCAAGGGGGGCAGGGGGGATCAGTACCCTTATAAAATTAAATATAAAGATGCTGAATTTTTGCTGATTTAGCAGCAGAAAAACCTCTGGCTGCTGAAAGAAATGGACGTAAAATTGTTGTGGAAATCAAAAGCTTTTTAAGTCCCTCACCTATGAGAGATTTTGAAATAGCTTTAGGACAGTATATTTTATATCGAAATTTAATCAGTCTTACGGAACCAGAATATTAAATTTATCTAGCCATTAAAGACAGCATTTATGAAAATTTTTTCCAACGAGAATCAATTCAGGATATTGTGAAAATAAATCAATTACTTTTGCTGGTTGTTGAGATGGAAAAGGAGAAAATTTTACAATGGATAGACTAAAAAAATATCGCAATGCCATTAAAAAAGTATTAACAGAATATCACGAATGGGTTTCTGGTTCTGCTAATTTAGATCAAGAAAGTTGTCTTGTTTTTGACGAGATACATGATCAGTATTTTTGGCTTTTTATGGGTTGGGAAGGCAAGAAAAAAATCAGGAATATTCAAGTACATATTAGGATTAAAAATGAGAAGATTTATATTGAGGAGGATTGGACAGAGGAAGGTATCGCTACGGAATTATTAAGGGAGGGTATTTCTAAAGAAGATATAGTTTTAGCTTTTTACGATCTGGAAACTCGTAAGTTAACTGGGTTTGCTGTGAGTTAAGTTATCGGCAAATCTTGCCTCGAAATCTGAGGTTGATAAAAGAAGCTTAAAGGAGCTATTTTGTTACTTTTGAACCATTTTATCCCTAGAGGTAACAAAAATTTGATTTATAATTATAATATCTCTATAAACCAGCATAAAAAAAGCTTATGGCTATTTCAATTACTTTAACTTTACCTGATGAGATTTTTAATCTAGCTCAATCCTTAGCCCATTCAATTAACCGTGATCTTAATGATATATTAGTAGAAGCGATCGCTTTTTCTATTAGTCCCAATTATCAAGGCGAAAAAATCTCATCCCTAAATTTATTATCAGATGAAGAAATTATCAAATTAACTCAATTACAAATGGCATCAGAACAGGATCAAAGATTAAGCGAGTTGCTCAATGAACAACAAGAGAGGGATTTATCAACCTTTGAAAATAGGGAACTTTGGTCATTGATGCAAATTTATCAAATAAACTTGTTAAAGAAGGACCAAGGATTAAATGAAGCGGTTAAAAGAGGATTAATTTCACCCTTAGAAGCATGAATCCTAACCCTATTCCCGACTATACTAAAGATAAAATTCGCCAACAAGCTAATAATCGCTGTGGGTATTGTTTAAGTTTACAAAAATATGTGTTAGGATTGCTGGAGATTGAACATATCATTCCTAAAGCTAAAGGGGGAAGCGATGATGAATATAATCTCTGGTTAGCTTGTCGTTTATGCAATGGCTATAAAGGCAGACAAACCGAAGCAAAAGACCCCGAAACTGAGCAAATAGTTCCCCTTTTTAATCCAAGAAAACAAATATGGTCAGAACATTTTCAATGGAGTCAAGAGGGAACACAAATTTTAGGAAAAACGCCTTGTGGACGTGCAAAAGTTATGGCATTAAAACTCAATAATTTGATTGCCACCACAGTTAGACAACAATGGATCTTAGCAGGATGGCATCCCCCTAAAATTTAACTTCAAAACCAAAGCAGTTCATTTTGATAATTTCGGTCAAAGAAATAAGTAGAGGTAGAACCTCGCTTATCTGCATTGCAAGCTCTAACCTTGCAACGACTCAAAAATATTTATATAACCTAAAATTATCTTAAATATAATAATCATAATAAATAGTGATTAAATAACCCTTGACTCCCCCCCCTTTGTGATATTTTTAGTCTCGGGATATTGGCGCAGAATTAGCGTTGAATATGATCATATTTTTGTATCATTACTGTCATCAAATCCATGAAAAAATTCCTGACAATTTTAACCCCCTTGACTCTGATAGGGTTAGCTGGGGTTGCTCCTGCTCAAGCGGCCATCGTAGCTGGTTGGAACTCATTTAATGCCAATACCGCATCCTATCCCAAAGCAGCCGATACTGTAGGTGCGAATATAACCAGCACTGGGTTAAACACCGCCGGGATAAATCGGGCGATTAGTTCCGTGTTCTTGCTGTCTGGATGGAATACAGGTGGCACTGTTAATACCAACCAATACGTCGAATTTGCCGTACAACCGGCTGCAGGTTTTCAAGTCGATTTTACTAACTTGCAACTCAATGCGTCTCAGGATGAAACTGCGCTAAATTTAGTCTTGCGCTCTAGTATTGATGGGTTCACCAGTAATTTAGGCACACAAGTTAACTTAACAGATAGCCTCAATACCTACAGCTTTGACTTAAGCAGTTTAGCGCCCCAAACCGGACCAGTGCAGTTCCGTCTCTATGGACTGAATGCTGATTCATCTCAAGTCTTCCTCTTTGGTGAAAACTCTGCCAATGTTGCCGGGGGTGGGTTTGTGGCTCTTAATGGGGATATCACTCCCACTGGTGGCGGTCCTGTGTCAACTCCGGAACCTAGGGGTATAGTGAGTTTAATCGCTGTGGGTGCGTTGGGTGCCGCTTCCCTTCGTCGTCGGGGATAAATTATCCTTAAGAGGGGCAACTACAGAGGGGTTGCCCCGAAATTGGTTAAATATTATCAATATTCTTTTGCATTTCCTCGGCAATTTGTTAAGGTGATAGGGTGAAAGAGGAATAACAATCAATAGAGCCAATGACTCCCCAATTAATGATTCAACCTTCGTCTTTAATGAGAGAAGGGGTTGAACTGCGCGAATTTGGTAACATTTATTTATTCAGGTTTACTTCAGAGCTACAATCTCGTTTTGAGCAGTTATTAGCTAAGAAGAAAACCGACAGTCTCTCTGTTGACGAAGAAGCGGAGTATGCTGGACTTGCTGAACTAGAGCGCGTTTTTACGCTTATTAACGCCCAACTTGCCACAAAAAGTCAATGGTGTCCCTATCAACTCGAAGAATAGTCCGACAACGAGCCAAATATCTTTGTGAATATTGTCATTCTCCAGAATACTTGAGTCCAGACCTTTTTACCCTTGACCACATATTGCCAAAGTCCTTGGGGGGGACTGATAATCCTGACAATCTTTGTTTGGCTTGTCATCGTTGTAACGAGCGACACTATAACTTTACCACAGCGATTGACCCTTCTACTCAAACAGAAGTCTCTCTATTTAATCCCAGAGTACAGCAGTGGGGAGAACATTTTATCTGGACAAAAGACGGACTAAAAATTATCGGCATAACTCCTATAGGTAGAGCGACTTGTCATCGTTTTGACTTTAATGATGAACAAAGGGATGAACCATCTATCCAAACAGCGCGCCAGTTTTGGGTTGTGGCAGGGTGGCATCCTCCCCAGTCAGATCCCTGTCAGGATTGAATCTTTGGGAAAGCGGAATAAACTCAGGGTAAGCGCATCTAATATTCCAGGTGGTGGGTTTGTGGCTATTAATGGGGATATCACTCCCACTGGTGGCGGTGGTGTATCAACCCCGGAACCTAGTGGTATAGTGAGTTTAATCGCTGTGGGTGCGTTGGGTGCCGCTTCCCTTCGTCGTCGGGGATAAATTATCCTTAAGAGGGGCAACTACAGGGGTTGCCCCGATATCCTATCATCAATTTTAGATTGGATCACCAGTTAATCAACATTATGTCATACAAAGATATTATTACCATAGAACCGGGAAAAAGGAGCGGAAAACCTTGTATTAGAGGAATGAGAATTACTGTTTATGATGTTCTCTCCTATCTGGCTTCGGGAATGACTTATGAAGAAATTTTAGAAGATTTTCCTTACTTAACCAAGGCGGATATTTTAGCCTGTTTGAGTTATGCCGCCGAGCGTGAGCGTCAAACCATTTTAGTTAACTAATGAAGTTACTTTTTGATCACAATTTATCACCTCGCTTAGTTAGTCTATTAGTTGATATTTATCCCGATTCTAATCATCTTTACTTGCTGGGATTAGACCAAGAATCTGATTATTATGTCTGGGAAATCGCTAAAATACAAGACTATATTATTGTCACCAAAGATTCTGATTTTAATGAATTACTAATTCTTAAAGGTTTTCCGCCTAAAGTAATTTGGATTCGTTTGGGAAATTGCTCTACTAAAACTATAGAATCATTGTTAAGAGATAACTACGAAACTATTTTATCTTTTGAGGGAGATCAAAATTTTGGTATCATTGCTTTATCCTAATCCTTTGAGATTCGGAGTAAGTGTTTGCTTGTTTACATTCCTGTGGAGAGAGCTATTGCTCGGCACTATAGGAGCGAAGGAAATAATTAGGGCTTGCTGAAAAAGTTTTTCGGGGGTGTGGGGTTTTAAGCTAAGACGCATTTTAACCGCCTATCCTTAGAATTGGGAAGGGGGGTCATTTGAATTAAACTAAATTTTATCATCAACAAAAATTAAAGGGGTAAATATTGTATTATATTGATAAATTCTTCACTTTTTCCCAGTTTAGCAATTAATTCTAAATCTCTAATACAGTCCCCAATAGATATCATTAATTGATGACCGTAAACAACCCCTATAAATTCAATTCCTTCTGTTTGACGACGACTAGCTTCTATTAAAAAATCGCTATCTTGGGTAAAAATCACTCTTTCTATTGTGGTTGCTCGATCCAAAATAATGGGATCAGCAATACCAGAATAGCCATCTTCTTGAACTGTCAAGACATCAACACCTCGCAGACGCAGCCCTGTAGTAATTGCGCCGTGTACGTTTTCATCCATATAAAGTTTGAGATTCACTACTTTATTGCCTGTGCTTTAAGTCGGGTAACAAAGGGAGAATCTCCAGCTTTTTCTCGCATTTTTTGGGCAAATTCTAAATCAGCTTGGATAGCTTGATCTAATTCATCTCTATGTTCCCAATAGTAAGCTAATGCTGAGTGAATTTGACTCATACTTAAATCACGATGGTTAATGTGAATTTCTGCTGGAGTCCAACCGTAAGCTATTTGTGCCATAACTAGATCAATCACTTTCAGGGTAGAACCCGCAATTATTGGTACTCCCCGATGATCAATTGCAATATGTTTATAGTCTGTGAGAGTTGTTGTCATGTAGAGAGGGTTAAGCTAAAACACATTTATAATTATACTAAGTACCGCACGCAAAATTAATTACACATATCTAACCACCTCTTGCCGCTTGCATGAGTGCCTATCTTCACTAGGAAATTTATTTTGCACTACTACTTACCTCATTGCCTAAACCAGTTGCCAAAATCGCCGCCATGGACAGTCAATTACTTGATAAACTCGGACAATTACAAAACCTCTTAAAAACCAGTGAAAAAGCTCTGATTGCCTATTCTGGGGGCGTGGATAGCACCCTAGTGGCCAAAGTGGCTTATGATCTGCTAGGGAGTCAAGCATTGGCAATTACGGCGGTTTCCCCTTCCCTACTGCCGGAAGAATTAGAAGAAGCGATCGCTCAAGCCGATTATATCGGTATTCGGCACGAATTGGTGGAAACCGAGGAAATGAATAACCCCAATTACACCAGTAATCCCGTTAATCGCTGTTATTTCTGCAAAAGTGAGCTACACGACACCCTTAAACCCCTTGCTCTCGCTCGTGGTTATTCCTACGTCATTGATGGCGTTAATGCTGATGATTTAAGGGATTATCGTCCCGGGATTCAGGCCGCTAGGGAACGCGGCGCTCGTTCACCTTTGGCGGAAATTGCTATCACAAAAAGCGAAGTTCGTCAACTATCTCGTTACTTAAATTTACCTTGGTGGGATAAACCGGCGCAACCCTGTTTAAGTTCCCGTTTTCCCTACGGGGAGGAAATTAGCCTGGAGAAATTGCAAAGAGTCGGACGGGCGGAGATTTATCTGCGAAAATTAGGTTATCGTCAATTACGGGTGCGATCGAGCGGCGATACGGCACGGATTGAATTACCGGCAGCAGAAATTCCCGACTTTATTAATCGGACAAATTTAAGCGAATTAGTCGCTGATCTGCAAAAATTAGGCTTTATCTATGTCACCCTCGATCTAGAAGGTTATCAAAGCGGCAAGCTTAATCGAGTCCTCTAGTTCAGTGATCAGTGATCAGTAAACAGTAATCAGTAATCAGTGGACTGAAAACTCAAATCTGCTCTAACAGTTATCTTAATGGTGAGGTACGAAGTTTTCGTTTTGGGGAGTCGGTCGCTGGTCGTCAATACCAAATTGGGTTATACTTCATCTTGACGAGAAAGGCTGTAACGGATAACTGATAACTGGTCACTGATAACTGATAACTGATAACTGATAACTGATAACTGGTCACTGATAACTGATAACTGGTCACTGATAACTGATAACTGGTCACTCGATCGGATATATTAAAAAAATGTTAAAAAGCCGGGGAGCGGACTGATGAACCTTTTTCTAGGGTCCCTAAGTCTTTACCCTTAAACCTCTAATTGCCAAGGCGAGGATAGATGAGTCAACTACAAAATGCCTTTACGCTATTCCTGAGCCTGTTGGTGGAAGCGATGCCTTTCTTACTGCTAGGGGTGATTCTCTCTAGTATTCTTTTAATATTTGTCGATGAACGTCGCCTAGTTGCTCTGATGCCTCGAAATGCTGTTTTAGGAGCATTTGTGGGGGGATGTATTGGTTTTTTGTTTCCCGTCTGCGAGTGTGGCAATGTGCCGGTGGCGCGACGTTTACTTGTGCAAGGAATGCCGAATGCAGTAGCGGTTAGTTTTCTGTTAGCAGCGCCGACAATCAACCCGATTGTTATCTGGTCCACTTGGGTAGCTTTTCGCGATCAACCGGAAATTGTTTTCTATCGAGTTATCTTTTCTTTGTTCATCGCTACGGTTATCGGTATTATCTTTAGTATCCAAAAAGATCCGCGACCGCTACTACAAACCTCTTTGGCAAAAAGTCTCCATTGGCAACCGCAAACACCAGAAAAAGAATCTATCCCACTACTACTACAATCCGGTTCTTTTCTGATCGGTAATTCCGGACAAACTTTGCGCTTAGATGAAAGTTTTGCCGCTACTGCTGTCCTACCAGCAGTGCAAGCTATCCCGATGAAAAGGCGCTGGTTAACTTTTCTGGAAAACGTGGTGATGGAATTACGGGAATTAGGAGGAGTGTTAATACTAGGAAGTGCCATAGCGGCCGGTTTACAGGTGTTTGTTCCCCGGGAATTTGTTCTTAATTTGGGTCAGGATCCAATTACTTCGATCTTGGCCATGATGCTGTTAGCGGTCATTGTTTCGATTTGTTCCACGGTTGATTCTTTTTTTGCTCTCTCCTTTGCCTCTAGTTTTACCAGTAGTTCCCTGCTGGCTTTTCTAGTGTTCGGTCCCATGATTGACCTGAAAGGGATTGGTTTAATGTTGTCTATTTTTAAACCGAGAATGTTAATTTATCTCTTTGCTTTAGCAGCGCAAATGACTTTTTTACTCACCTTGGCTCACAGTTATTTATTTTAGGTCAGTCCCCGGATAGTTTTTCCCATGAATTCATCACGTCTAAAAATAATCGCCCCCCAATTTATCGATATTATTGCCCTAATCGGTTGGGGTTCGTTACTATTTAAATACTGGATAACTGGACAGTTAAATTTACTGATCCATCCTAATTATTTTATTCTGGTTCTCATCACCAGTATTGCTTTATTTGCACTAGGATTGGTCAAGCTTTGGACATTATTAAAACAGTGGCAAAAAAAGATTAATTTAGATAGTAACGATAATCGATCGCATATTACGATTCTTCCCCAACATTTTGGCTCAGGTTTATTAGTAATAACTGCCCTTTTAGGCCTATTTATTGCCCCGCAGCCCCTCAGTAGTCAAATCGCATTACAGAGGGGAATTAGTGAATCTTTACCCCTAACTCGCGTGCAAACTCAATCCTTTGGTACTACCGTTAAACCGGAGGAAAAAAGTTTAATTGAATGGGTAAGAACTTTGAATGCTTATCCTGAACCTGATGCTTATACAGGACAACCGGTAAAAGTCACAGGTTTTGTGGTGCAATTGCCCCAACTACCCGATAATTATTTATTAATTAGTCGCTTTATTCTTACCTGTTGTGCTGTGGATGCTTATCCCGTGGGTTTACCAGTGAAACTATCAGGAAGTCGCAGTCAATATCCCAATGATACTTGGTTAGAAATCACCGGAGAAATGGCCACGGAATCTTTACCCGTAGAGGTGGGAAAATCAACCACCAGAAGACAATTAGTAATTAGGTCTAAATCCGTAAAACTTATACCCACTCCTGCGGATCCCTACGGATATTAACAGTTATCAGTGAGCAGTTATCAGTTAAGTAGGTGGGTGGAATTAAATATAAGATGAACGTAGGTTGGGTTGAAGCATGAAACCCAACGCCCAATCATGTTACGCTACCGTTAACCCATCCTACAAATAATTGTGCCTCCCTACTTATCAGTTATCAGTTATCAGTTGTTACTAACCATCTACTATAATGATCAAGACCTTACAACTACAACCGATTGATAAATTAGCCATAACATTAATTATATCGCTAACCTTAGTAATTGGTGGCTTAATTTGGTTGGGTAATAGCTGTGGTAATCAATGTCTTTTACAAACCGGCCCAAGGGTCAAGGAATTTAGCTGGGAAAATCGAGAAATTGGAGCGGAAGATCAAGCATTTATTATCACTTTTGATCGCCCCATGGATCATGCTAGTGTAGAAAAAAATCTAGTTATCGATCCTCCGCTGCCGGGTAAGTTTAGTTGGGCCGGAAGACGATTAGCTTATACTCTTACTTCTCCCATTCCCTACGGAGAAAAATATCATCTGCAAATTGAAGGTGCGCGGGAACAATTTCCCAGCGGTAATCGATTAGGACAAACCCTAGCAATTTTTGAAAGAGAATTTAAAAGTCGCGATCGTGCTTTTGCCTATATTGGCACTAATGGGGAAGAACAGGGAAGATTAATTTTTTATAACTTGACCGAGGAGAAGAAAACCCTCTTAACTCCCGCAAATTTGACTGTTATGGCTTTTGAATTTTACCCTGATGGTAAAAAACTCCTCTTTTCGGCCGTGGCGAAAAATCGGGGGATAGAGGGAATTCGTGAACTGCAGCTTTATCAAGTTAATAGCAGTCAATCCCCTGCAAAAATTGAGTTAGTGCTAGACAATAAAGATTATCAAAATAATCACTTTGATTTAGCTAAAGATGGGAAAACCATTGTCGTGCAGAGAATTGAGCGCCGCAATCCGATTAACTTCGATTTATGGGCAGTTAAATCGGGAGAAAAACCCCAACAATTAAACATCCAAGGCGGGGAATTTTTGATTGCTCCTGATAGTAAAACTTTGGCTGTTACTCAAGGGGAAGGAATCGCACTTTTGCCTTTAAAAACCGAAACAAAACCCCTAGATTTTTTACCAAAATTTGGGCGAATTTTGAATTTTTCTGCTGATGGTACGGCCGCAGCGATGGTGAATTTTAATACTGACAATGCCAAAATGCGTTATATTCGATCGCTTTTTTATGTCAATAATCAAGGATTACAAAAACGCTTACTCAATCTACAAGGTTCGATTATAGATTGTCAATTTAATGCCACTGGTAGCGATTTGTATTGTTTGTTAACCGAGTTAGTTACTAACAGTCAAGAGTACAAAGAAAAACCCTATTTTGCTAAAATAGATGTGAAGACCGGTCAAGTAACTCCCCTACTGGAATTAGCGGATTATCGTGATATTCACATTAGTTTATCTCCCGATAGTTTAGCGATTATTTTTGATCAACTTCGCACCAGTTATGATAGTAATCCTACTAATCCCTTGACTACTGACTCAGGAGAAACAATTATCGGTGGTCGTTTGTGGATGTTAATTCCTCCCCTACAAGATGGAGTGAAAGCAAGTAAATCTGATTTAATTGAATTACCTCTAGCGGGAATTCGTCCCCAGTGGATGCCGTAGAATTTCATTATTAACTTGGGAATTATTTCGATGCTGTCAAACTCAGAAAAATTAGCCAAATTGCGTCAGTATTTTGTTAGTGGTGCCACTCGTTCCTATCAATTCCGTCGTCAGCAGTTAGAGAAGTTAAAACAGGCAATTATTAAATATGAAGCAGATATCTATCAAGCTTCATATAGCGATTTAAAGAAAAGTCCCGAAGATTGTTGGATTACTGAAAATGGCTTCCTTTTGGGGGAAATTAATAACGCTTTAAAAAATTTGCGCTCATGGATGCAACCAAAAACTGTTAAAACTAATCTCTTAAATTTTCCTTCCTCCAGTCAAATTATTCGGGAACCTTTAGGAGTGGTTTTAATTATTGGTGCTTGGAATTATCCCCTCCAATTGTTATTAGTGCCTTTAGTTGGTGCTATTGCTGCCGGTAACTGCGCGGTATTAAAACCGAGTGAATTTGCCTCAGCGACGGAAAAATTAGTAGTTAAAATAATTGAAGAAATATTCCCTGAAGAATATGTGTTAATTATTCTGGGAGATGGTGCGGAAGTAATTCCGAATATGTTAGACAGTTTTACCTTTGATCATATATTTTTTACTGGCAGTACCAGGGTAGGAAAAATTATTTATCAACTAGCGGCAGCAAAGTTAATTCCTGTTACTCTAGAATTAGGGGGAAAAAGTCCCTGTGTTATCGAAGCTGATGCTAATATTTCCGTGGCAACCCGTCGCATTGCCGTGACAAAATTCTCTAATTGTGGTCAAATGTGTATCGCAGCTGATTATGTTTTAGTACATCAATCCCAGCAGGAGAATTTGATTAGAGAATTAGCTAATACTATTGTTAATTTTTTCGGTGAAGATGCCAGATTAAGTGCTGATTATGGTAAGATAATTAATGAGAAACAATTTGATCGCTTAATTGACTTGCTCAAAGATGGTGAGATTGTTTTTGGAGGTAAAACCGATCGAGAAAATTTATATATTCAACCAACTTTATTAACTAATGTTTCCCTCGATGCTCCTATTATGCAAGGGGAAATATTCGGTCCAATTTTACCGATCATTGCCTTTAGCACTTTTGAGGAAGCTTTAGCAATTATTGCTAAAAACCCTAACCCTCTAGCTTTTTATCTGTTTACTACCAAGGCAAAGACCGAAAAGAAATGGTTAGAATCAGTCCAGTTTGGGGGAGGTTGTATTAACAACAATAGTTTTCATTTTACTAATCCTAGTTTACCCTTTGGTGGTCGGGGAAATAGCGGTATTGGTAGCTACCATGGTCGTTTTTCCTTTGAAAATTTTAGTCACCAAAAAGCGATTATGAAAACACCTCTTTGGTTCAATCCCGCTTTAAAATATCCGCCTTTTAAGGGTAAGTTAGGCTTATTTAAGTTATTGGTTCGGTAAAAAGCTATAGTTTAAGTTAAAGCTTTTAAGAGAGCTTGAAATTTCAGCTGAATTTCTGCTAGTTCTTTTTCCGGATCGGAACCGGCAACAATACCCGCACCGGCGTATAATCGCGCTCGATCGCCTTTAATTAAGGCCGAACGAATACCAACAATAAACTCACTATTATTTTGACAATCAATCCAACCCAAAGGAGCGGCATAAAGAGAGCGATCGAAGGTTTCATAATGACGAATTTGTGCTAAGGCAATCTCGGTGGGAACCCCAGCAACAGCAGGAGTGGGGTGTAGTTGGGCAACAATTTCCAGGGGATGGATGGAGGGTTTTAGTTTGGCATGGATAGGAGTCCAGAGATGTTGAATATTGGAGAGTTTTAACAATCTAGAGGGAGAATTTTGCGGATTTAAGCCAATTTGTCGCAGTTTTTGGTTAATAAAGTCACTAACAGCCCGATGTTCCCGTTGTTCCTTTTCACTAGCGAGGAGTTTATTGGCTAAAAGAGCATCTTCGATCGCATTTTCTCCCCGGGGGGCGGATCCCGCTAAAGCATCGGTGATTAATTGCCCCTGATGGACGGTTAACAAGCGTTCGGGACTAGCGCCGATAAAATGATCTCCTCGTCCATTGCCGAGGGAAAAAGTGTAGCAATCGGGATGACGCTGACGCAAATTATCGAGACAGTTTACCAGATGAAAAGGACGGGGAGAAATCACGTCAAGAGCGTGAGCGAGGACAATTTTGCTAAATTTTTGAGCTTGGATAGATTGGAGGGCATCGCCAACAGCCGCTTGAAAATTATAGGTAGGATGAATATAATAACTACAGGGATCCTGGTGGGTATTTTGTCGGCAATTGCTCGAGTTATTTTGGATGATTTTGAGGTTATTAATAGTTTCTTCGAGGGAGTTTTCTATTTCTTTTTCGCTGGTGATTAAGAGATTGCTCAGGAAAAAATATTCCGACTGTTTTTTGATAATTTGAAACTTAGGCAGGGTTAGGGTAGCTGAGGGAAAGGGGGTGGCTGTTTCCGAGTCGAAAAAAGTGAAACTGCAAAAGATGCGAGGGGTAATCTCGCTATAGTTATCAATTTTAATAATTCTTTGTTGACAGTTTTCAATAAATTTTTGAGCTTTTAAAAAACGTTGTTTGCCGTGGAAAGTGGCAGCAAAGGCGATGCCGTAGCCGAGAAAAGCGGTTTCTCGTTCGGGATTTTCCCAATAACAATGGGTGGGATAGCTAGAAGCAATCCGAGAGAGAATTTCTAGGGGATCAAGGGGGGAAATTTTTTGACAAAAACTGACGATTGACCGATTTCCCTTTTCTGCGGCTAACAGTTGCGGGTTGAGGATAAAGTTATAGAGGCTGCGAAGATCAGCAATCGGACTATCAGGATAGGAAAGGCGAGGAACGGCAGAAGTCATGTCAAGTTTTTTGTATTTTTTTGCAAAAAAACCATGATTAATGGTATGTAATCCCCACGGATGTGGCTAGAGTCAAGGCTCTCTTTTTAACTATGGTATCGGAGAAAGGGTCTTTAGGCAGAAAAGGAGCCGGATATTTGTGACGATTAACCGCCTTGGCGACAAATGAAGGCTTTAAATCACCAGAGATGGCTATTATTTAAATGGGTAAAAAAATTAATTTAATAACTTCTACTTTACAAGTTTGTGGAAATTGCCACCACGGGACAAGTGGGGATACATTGTTCACAAACCACACAACGGGAACGCAAAAACTTAAGACGAAAACTTTCGGGATCAAGAGTTAAAGCTTCCGTGGGACAAACCCCCGTACATAAGCCACAATCGACGCATTTTTCTTCATCAATGACGATTTCGCGACTAACTTGGGAAACGCCAATATTTTGTAATTGTAACCATTCGATCGCCGCTTCTAACTCATCGATATCTCCCGATAATTCTAATACTAATGTTCCCACTTGATTGGGGGCTACTTGGGCGCGGATAATATTAGCGGCGACGTTAAAATCCTTTGCCAGTCGATAGGTAACGGGCATATGGACGGCTTTTTTGGGAAAAGTGAGAGTAACGCGTTTTTTCATTAGGATAGGATAGGAATAATTTTTGAGAGACTATCCATGACAGCCACCACACCCACCAACAAAACCAGAAATCTGCTGCTGGCAGTAACGGCAGTTATCCTTAGTGTAGCGATTTTTTTGGGGTTTCAAACCACCGCTAGTTCCGTATCTTTGGAAGCGCAAGCGGAAAAAGCGATACCTTTCGATCTTGCCCTCAGCAATGGTAAACCCACCCTGACAGAATTTTATGCTAATTGGTGTACCAGTTGTCAGGCGATGGCCCCTGAAATTGCCGCAATTAAAAAACAATACGGTAATGCCATTAATTTTGTCATGCTCAACGTTGATAATAATAAATGGTTGCCAGAAATTCTCCGTTATCGTGTGGATGGTATTCCCCATTTTGTCTTTTTAAATAACCAAGGACAACCAGTTGCCCAAGCGATCGGAGAACAACCAAAATCAATTTTAACTGCTAATTTAGAAGCACTTTTAACTAATTCTACCCTACCCTATGCCACCACTACGGGAGAGACTTCTGATTTTAATATCCTTGTGGGTGCTAGTCAAACCGATCCCCGCAGTCACGGCAGTCAAGTTAAGCAGTAACCAGTAAGCAGTTATCAGTAATCAGTAATCAGTAATCAGTAATCAGTGGAAAGCTTAGGGCTGAAAGCTTTTAAGACTCGACTATCAATAAGTACATTTCATTGACTAAAACCTTTTAACTATGGCGATTATTGTTCAACATTTGATCACAGGTAACGAATATATATTTCTAGGAGTTAGTGGGGGTGAAAGTAAGAATATTTTACCCACCAAAATGTTAGGAGATTTCTTCGCAACCGAGAATCCAGATAAATTGCGATCGGTGACGGTTTGTGATGATCAAGGCCGCATACTTTGGTTTCCGGTCACAGAAATAATTGTGGTGGAGGTAGATGGTCAAAAACCAGAAGAATTATTACCAGAAATTATCCCTCCTGAACCAGTTCCTTTACAATTAGATAAAGAGAATCAACCTCAGTCCCCAGAAAATCAAGGAAACATCGATGAATTTGCCGAAGATGACGATTGGATCTAGAATTAAATATCTAATTTTAGCGGGAATAATTGCCCTATTTACTATTGGCTTTAACTCCCTCTATTCGGTTTCTGAAAACTCGATCGCTTCCTTCCCTGTTGCCGAAGTTCAAGGCCAATATCTTAACGATTGGACACCAGAGTTAGAGGCAGCATTTCAACAAAGGGCTAAGGAAGTTATTAACCATTTTGCTAATCGGGAAAGTTATGGCAATTTGTGGGGAGAAAACGAGAAAAGATCCTATCCTATGGCCATGTTTGATTTCTTGGCAGGAAACCAACAAAAAGCCCTAGATTTCCTGCAGCAGGATGACCCACAAAAACGAGAACAGTCCCACACAGATTATATAGATTATTATTTTTCTTTTACCCTAAAAGGACAAATTAGAAAGTATTTTCTGCTCGGAAAGTATCTCGATCCAGTTTATCGTCAGAGAATGTATAATGCGGCGAAAATTTGGACAGAAACCGACCCTTTACAACGACCCCACCCTATCCATGGCACCGGCCAAGGCACGGGTAATGATTGGAGTATGAAAAGACGGGGTTTATGGGTAGATAGTCGCAATACTGATAACCTGCGAGCGATGCGCGAAACATCGGTTTATCTGATGGCCGAAGAAACCGGAAATGAGGCAACTCGTCAACTTTATAAAAGTAAAATTAAGCGTTACGTTTCAGCTTTATATAACATCGGTATGGGAGAATGGGATTCAGAAGTTTATCACGGTCATACCTTTGCTCCCTATCTCAATCTCTACGATTTTGCTCAAGATACGGAAGTTAAACAATGGGCAAAAATGGCCTTAGATTGGTTATCCATGGCCGCTAGTGTTAAATATTATCGCGGTGGTTGGGGGGGCCCTGTAAAACGCGATTATGGTGGTAGTAATGGGGTAATGCGATCGGATTCTGCCCGCACTTTTTGGTTATACTTTGGTGATACTCCTGTCCCCAATAATCGCCCAGAATTGGACTCTCTTTATTTGATTACCAGTGCTTATCGTCCTCCTTTAGCAGTGATGGAATTAGCCCGAAAAAACTTTAATAAACCGGTAGAAATTCTCGCCAGTAAACCCCTGTATGAAAACTGGAAACCGGGCAATAATCAGAGTCCGGGTTATTGGGAAACTCAATTTATTGGAGCTAGTTATCAAATGGGTAGCCTGGCGGGAACTTTCCCCGATGGCGATGTGGCCCCGTTTAAATTAATGGCCTTTAATCAAGAAAAAGGGGTAGATTTTTTTGTGGCTAACACTGGCAAAAATGGACTAAAACCGGGCAAAAATCCTGGGGATGAAATCGGACAATATCGTAATCTTTTAATCTGGTTACGACCGGCAGATCAAGATTTTTTCTGGCAATTACCGAAAACTGCTAAGGTAGAAAAAGATGATAATATCTGGTTTATTCAATTAGAAAAAACTTGGTTAGCTCTGAGATTAATAAATCTTTCTTCTCCCGAAATTATCGAGATTCCTAATTCTCCTTATCCCGATGATAATACCTACCAAGCTTTACCCACAGGTAACAATTATGCGGGTTTTGTCCTGGAAGTGGGAGAAGCGGCAACCCAGGGCAGTTATGAGAATTTCAAGATCATATTTAAGCAAAAAAGTCAAGTAAATTTAACTCAAATTAACCAAGGCAGCCTCTTATTTAAAGGCAGTCAAGGGGAGAGTTTACAATTTACCTATAATCAAATCAATTTACTGCCGATGTTAGTTCGTAACGGTCAAAAGCACGATTGGTCAAAAAATTTCGCCCTTTATAACAGTTTAAGTCGAGATAAATCTCCCGTTTCTTTGCCATCGAAAAAGGGCAAATTAACCGTCAAAGCAGGGAAATACCAGTTTTCTAATGCTTTGATCCTCCCCTCTCCTTAAGTTAGTTATTCTCGACTATTTATTCAGCAGACCCTAGTTATGAGGAGAGGCAAAAGGCGCTCATGCAAAAGGCCGCTTTGTTCTCCCCACTTCCCCACACCCCACACCCCACACCCTGTCCCCACGAAAAACTTTTTCAGCAGACCCTATTGATGAGGATTGATCAGAGCATTTGCGCTTGATTTAATAACTCTTGCAATTCTTCTCCTTCGATTACTTCCGTGGTCAAAAGATTAGCGGTAATCGACTCTAATAAATTGCGGTTATGGCTGAGAATTGCTAGGGCTTTTTGGTAACTAGCGTCGATAATTTGTTTAACTTCTTCATCGATCGCTTTAGCCGTATTTTCCCCGATCAAACGCCTGGGACTACCCTGATTATTACCTAAAAAATTAGCCTGTCCCGTTTTATCGTAGGCTAGGGGACCCAAGGATTTACTCATACCATAAATTGTCACCATTCTTTCCGCAATATCCGTCGCCCTTTGTAAATCGTCGGAAGCGCCATTAGTGACACTGCCAAAGATTAATTCTTCAGCAGCCCGACCGCCCAATAACATAGTAATTTGTTCTTTAAATTCGGTTTCTGTCATCAAAAAACGGTCTTCCGTGGGAATTTTCAGGGTATAACCCAAAGCGGATAAACCCCGGGGAACGATGGAAATTTTCTCGACGCGACCACCTCCCGGCATGACAGCGCCGACTAAAGCATGGCCGACCTCATGATAAGCGACGATTTTCTTTTCTTTTTCCGATAAAACCCGACTTTTCTTTTCTAAGCCAGCGATAACTCTTTCTATCGCCTCTTTAAAATCAATTTGACTGACTTTTTCCCGATTATTACGGGCAGCCAAGAGAGCCGCCTCATTGACGAGGTTGGCTAAATCGGCACCGGCAAAACCGGGGGTTTGGGTGGCGATCGCTTTGAGGTTAACATCTTCACCCATCTGGACTCGTTTGGCGTATATTTCCAAAATTGCCAATCTTCCCGCTAAATCGGGACGATCCACCAAAACTTGGCGATCAAAGCGCCCCGGACGCAATAAAGCGGCATCAAGAGTCTCTGGGCGATTGGTGGCGGCTAAAACGATGACGACGGCTTCTTTGGGGCTAAAACCGTCCATTTCTGTCAAAAGTTGGTTCAAAGTCTGCTCGCGCTCATCATTACTGCCGCTAGTTCCCGATCCCGAACTTCTCGATTTACCAATCGCGTCCAATTCATCAATAAAAATGATGCTAGGGGCATTTTTCTTCGCTTGGGCAAATAGATCCCGCACCCGGGCTGCCCCGGTGCCGACAAATAACTCCACAAATTCCGAGGCCGAAATGCTAAAAAAAGTCACTCCCGCTTCTCCTGCGACTGCTTTCGCTAAGAGGGTTTTTCCTGTCCCCGGCGGTCCGACTAAGAGAACACCTTTAGGAATACGCGCCCCGATTTTATTAAAGCGCTCGGCATCCTTGAGAAATTCGACGATTTCCTTTAACTCGGTTTTTGCTTCCTCGGCCCCGGCCACATCCCTGAAGGTAATTGGATATTTTTCGTCGTCTCCGTAAACTTTAGCGAGATTTTTGTTAAAAAGCAGCGATTTACGAGTGTCATCGTTGCGATAGAACAGAAACTGCATGGCGGCGACTAAAATTAAGGGAGGAACCACCCAAGCGAGGAGAGTGGTGATCCAACTGTTTTCGGCCACGGGAATCGCCTCGAAGATTACGCCTTTTTGCTGTAATAGTTGGGGTAATTGGGGGTTATCGACTGTAATCGTGGCAAAAACTCGTCCGGGGGCTAGATTACTGCTCGGTTTGCTGGCCAGAGAACTAGAATCACCGTAAAGGGGATTACTTGATTCTGGGGGATTAACGGGGGGATTACCCGGAATAGGCAGGGATTCTAAAGGATTTTTTAATTGATAATAGATAACTTGATTGCCAATTCTGACCCTACTGATGTCGCCCCGTTCCACTTTACTGATAAATTCGCTGTAGGGTTCGAGGGGAATATTGGACAATTCTGAGGGACGAGGGATAAGAAAATAGCCTAAAGCGGCAACACCAGAACAAATGATTAGGATTTTGCCTAACCGCGGCAAACGCGACCAGGAAAATTGATTATCTTCTTGATTAGCCATAATTTTTAGGGTGGGTGAGAGTGAAAATGCAAAGTTTATACTAACAATTCCCTGTCTCGATCGCCTTACCGATGGGATAGGATAGAGGATGGAATACTTGGTAGCGAGCGAGCGACAAACGAGAGAAATCCCATGAATTTAGTTAGCTTAGAGAACTTTCTCGATAACACTTCTTTTTTAGTCCTGTTTTTAACTATGCTGGTTTATTGGGCCGGGGCAGCCTTTCCTAGCATACCTTTGTTGTCTGGTCTGGGCAGCACGGGAGTGGCCATCGCTAACCTCTGTATCGCCGCTTTATTGGGAGCGCGTTGGTTAGAAGCGGGTTATTTCCCCATTAGCAATCTTTACGAATCTTTATTCTTTCTCGCTTGGGGTGTAACTGCGGTTCATTTAATTGCTGAGTACACTAGCCGCAGTCGCCTGGTGGGAGTGGTGACGACTCCTGTAGCCATGGGGATTACCGCTTTTGCCACTTTGTCCTTACCAGGAGAAATGCAAACTTCGGCACCCTTGGTTCCGGCTTTAAAATCGAATTGGTTGATGATGCACGTTAGCGTCATGATGTTAAGTTATGCTGCTTTGATGGTGGGTTCCCTGATGGCGATCGCTTTTCTGATCGTCACTAGAGGTCAAAATATCGAGTTAAAAGGCAGTTCCGTGGGTACGGGGGCCTATCGTCTGCAAAATAAGTTATCTACCACTCTTTCCGCGCCAGTTTTCATGGAAACGGCTAACGGTGGCACAACCGCCCTTTTAACTCCCACCCTAACAGCGATGGCGACTCTTTCGCCCCAACGTCTTAGCTTGGCGGAAACCCTCGATAATATCAGTTATCGGGTCATTGGTCTCGGTTTTCCCCTTCTCACTATCGGTATCATCGCCGGAGCGGTTTGGGCGAATGAAGCTTGGGGTTCCTATTGGAGTTGGGATCCGAAAGAAACTTGGGCGCTAATCACTTGGTTAGTGTTTGCCGCTTATCTCCATGCGCGCATTACCCGGGGATGGCAGGGAAGAAAACCGGCTATTCTAGCGGCCAGTGGTTTTGTTGTGGTTTGGGTATGTTATTTAGGGGTGAATCTTTTAGGTAAAGGTCTTCATTCCTACGGTTGGTTTTTCTAAATCAGTTATAGGGGTGGGGTGTGGGGTGTGGGGTGTGGGGAAATGGGGAAGTAGGGAATTTCAACTAAAAACCCCAAAACCCTAAAACTCCAAAACCCCTAAACCCCTAACACCCTAAACCCTGCCCCCTGTCTCCTGTCTCCTAAACCCACCAACAAACTTTTTGCCGCAAACCATAAATAATTACCACTTCTCAAAACTTATAAAAAATGATCGATCAGAAAACTACTATTAAAAATCTGGCTTTAATTGCCGGTGTGCATGGCAATGAACTAACTCCCGCTTATTTGGTTAAATACCTGCAAAAGTCACCTAATCTTATTGCTCGCAGCAGTTTTCAATCCCACAGTCTCATCGCTAATCCCTTAGCCCTAAAGCAACGGGTTAGATATATCGATACGGATTTAAATCGTTGTTTTAACCAAAAAGATTTAGTTAATCCCGATTGTCAGCAATACGAACAAAAACGAGCCAAAAAAATAGTCAAAGAAATCCAAGAAAAATCCATTGATTTATTAATCGATATTCACAGCACCACATCTAACATGATGCTGGCAATTATTTATTCTAATCCCCATCCTTGGTTATTAAAACTCTTTACCTATCTGACTAAAATTAATCCTGAGGTGCGCTTAATTTATCATCCCGTCAGCGAGGAAGAAAATCATTTTCTGAAAGGAATTTGTCCCCTAGCTTTTACCCTAGAAATCGGTCCCATTAACCATGGTGTCATCTGTCCCTATCTTTTTCGTCAAACCGAAACACTCATCTATCAAATCCTAGACTACATCGAACAGGAAAATTATCTCGCTGCCCATCTCGATACTTTCAGCGAATCCCTCACAGTTTACCAACGTTTAGGCTCGATCGATTATCCTAGGAATGAACAGGGTGAAATTAAAGCCATGTTACATCCTCAGATTCTTCAACGAGATTATCAGGCAATTCAACCCAATCAACCGATTTTTCTAGGATTTGATGGTCAGGAAATTATCTATCGTGGGGAATCGGAATTATATCCTATCTTTGTCGGAGAATCTTCCTATAAAGAAAAAGGAATCGCCCTTTGTTGGACAGCAAAAAAACAAATCGATATTAATTAGGGTTTGCGGCAAAAAGTTTGTTGGTGGGGTTAGGAGTCAGGAGACAGGAGTCAGGAGTCAGGAGGCAGGGTGATAGGGGTTTAGGGTGTTAGGGTTTTAGGGTTTTAGTTGAAATTCCCCCACTTCCCACTTCCCACACCCCACACCCCAATTCATAATTCATAATTCATAATTTATAATTCCTACACCCCACACCCTGTCCCCAGGAAAAACTTTTTCAGCAGACCCTAAATAAGGAAAAAGCCACTATGACCTTTACTTCTGATTCTCTTTTAGCTGAACGTTACCAACTGCAACAACGCCTAGGCAATACCGCTATCGGTCGTCAAACTTGGTTAGCTACCGATATATTATCCCAGGAATCGGTAATTATTAAACTCCTCGCTTTTAGTCCCCAGATGGAGTGGGAAGAATTAAAATTATTTGAACGAGAGGCAGCCGTCTTAGCTTCTCTCCAGCATCCCCGTATTCCCCGCTATCGCGATTATTTTTCCCTCGATAAAAATCAAGGTGACGGGATTCCTTGGTTTGTACTTGTACAAGATTATATACCGGGAGAATCCCTAAGCGATCGCTTAGAAAGGGGGCAACGTTTCACCGCTACGGTAATTCGGAATATTGCCCAAGAAGTTCTCGAAATTCTCATTTATTTGCATGAATTATCGCCCCCAGTATTACATCGAGATATTAAACCTAGTAATTTAATTATTAACTCGGAAAATAACGTTTATCTAGTGGATTTTGGCGCAGTCCAGTCCAGAGGTGCAGTGACGGGAGTTACTTTTACCGTGGTGGGAACGAGTGGTTATGCACCCCTAGAACAATTTTGGGGCCGGGCGGTTCCCAGTTCTGATTTATATGCCTTGGGCATGACTTTAATTCATTTATTGACGGGAATTGTGCCGATAGAACTGCCCCACCGCGAGTCTAAAATTCAATTTCGCCAACTGGTGACAATCGATGATGATTTAATCGATTGGTTAGAAACTATGACCGATATGGCGGTAGAAAAGCGGTTTAAAAGCGCCAGAGAAGCCCTGAAATTTCTCCAACATCCCTACTATCGCCAAGCCTCAAGTTTAATCGATCCTAAGAAATTACCAAAACCTCCCTACAGTTCCATCCGCATCGCTAAACATCGGGATAATTTAGAGATTAATTTACCTCCCAAAATTAAGCTACTTTCCGATGCTCCTACCCTCTGGTCTTTGGCGATTGTCCTTACTGTCACTGTCTTTATCTCCCCGATTCTTACCTTTATTATAGCTCTAATTGGTTTTATTTGTTTGCGGGAGATGCAATTAATTCTTACACCTCAAGAAGTTTTAATTAAATATAAATTTCTCAATTTTATCTACAAAAAATTTGCTTTCAAAACTCAAGATTTATGGGGTATTTTTCTGCATAGTAGTGGCACAGAAGGTAACTATCAGATTCGTCTGCGGACGGCTAAAAATTATTATCTTATCGGTCAGAATCTCCGCGAGGATGAATGTCTCTGGTTAGGACAAGAAATCCAAGATTGGTTAAATTTTATCAAATATAACGTTTCTCATCAAGAGGAAGTGTAACCTGACAGGGTATCTTCTCCCGACTCCCCAAAAGGAGAACTTTGTACCTCACCATTAAGATAACTGAGAATCAATTCAAGAAATCTTGGGAATTAGTCGGTAGGCATTTTCCTTTTTTTAACCTTAATCTTGCAGAGATTACCCTATCTTGATAGAATAATAACTGATTTACATTCCCTTGGCTACAGGACGGCAATTATTAAATCGGATTAGGAATTGCCAAAAGGCGGCAATGAAATGTTAGTTATTAGTGGAGAATAAACCATGATCTCTGAAATTTACAAAAAAGTCAGCTTGTTAGTTTTGTATCAAGGGGTTTTTGATAATGCTATTGGTCAGGCATTTCTTACCCTATTATCTACGGATAATGTTGCCGATTTTCTCAAAGCTTATGGTAAATTGTTTCAAGCTTTAGCATCTAAAAATATCAGTTGGAATGATTTTCTAGTCGAACAAATATTATTAGATGATAATCCCTTTAGTCAACAGGTACAGAAAAAAAGTGTTCGGGAGTTACCCGAATCTTTAATTGATGGCGTTAAACAGGATTTATCTATCCTCCAATCTCTTTATAATTCTAGCATTTATAGCTTAAGTAATTCGACAGTTTTTGAACAAATTAAATTTCTAATCTTTCCCGCTTGGGAAGTGGACAATAAATTAGAAAGTTTCCTGCATTCCAGTTCAGATTGGACGGAATTAGTGGAAGATTTAGCAGATTATTATCGCGAATGTGGTACGGGAATTTTTGCCCGTTATCAAGCTTTAAGGTGGCAAGAAGGCCGATTACAAGGAATTACTCATCCCGATCCCGTGCAGATTCAAGAAATAGTCGGTTATGAAATGCCCAAAGAAACCTTGATTAAAAACACTGAGTTTTTATTAGCAGGTTATCCCGCTTTAAATGTCCTACTCTATGGCAGTCGTGGTTCGGGAAAATCCTCTCTAGTCAAGGGATTATTACAAAAATACCATAGCCAAGGATTGCGCTTAATTGAAGTGGCCAAATCCCAATTAAAAGACCTACCATTAATTATTGAAATCTTGCGAGATTTACCCCAAAAATTTATTATCTTTGTCGATGATTTATCCTTTGAAGAAGACGATGAAGCTTTTAAAGCTTTAAAGGTTGTTTTAGAGGGAAGCGTCACCGCTAGACCGAAAAATGTCGTAGTTTATGCCACTTCTAATCGCCGACATTTAGTCAGAGAATTTTTTGCTGATCGACCCCGACCAAAAGATAGTGATGAAGTGCATAATTGGGACACAGTACAAGAAAAATTATCCTTTAGTGATCGCTTTGGTTTAACCCTAACTTTTGAACCAGCTAATCAAGAAAAGTATTTGAAAATAGTGCGTCATTTAGCCAGTTTAGCTACATTAAAAATTAGCTTAGAAGACCTAGAGTTTCGTGCCAAACAATGGGCAACCCAACATAATGGGCGATCGGGAAGAACTGCTAGACAATTTATTGATTTTCTGCAAGGGGAATTAGAATTAAATAGGTAGCATTAATTCTGCTATGATCAAATAAAAGAATACCTAATCTAGAAAAATGTTGACTTCATCTCCTCCCAAAACCCTCAGCTTAGAAGCATATCGTAATTTAGAAACCATTGCCGAGGTTAAACACGAATATCACGACGGGGAAATTATCGAGATGACAGGGGGAAGCATTAATCATAATAGTATTATCATTAATCTTATTGTCCTGCTAAAATTAGCTTTAAGAGGAACTAATTATCGTCTTCAATCTAGCGATCTACGTCTATGGATACCCCAATATAATCGCGGTTTATACCCAGATTTAATGATCATTGCTGGGGAACCATTATTTAGTGATAATCGCAACGATGAAATTTTAAATCCCTGTGTAATTATCGAAGTTTTATCCCCTTCCACCTCTAGTTATGACCGGGGTGATAAATTTCGTTATTATCGTTCTATACCCCAATTAAACCAATATCTTCTCGTCAGTCAAGGGGAGATATTAATAGAATCCTATAGCAAAACCTCAGAAAATAATTGGTTACT
>SFBL01000049.1 GCA_007095785.1 Microcystis aeruginosa Ma_SC_T_19800800_S464 | reverse complement strand
CAACCAATTGTTTTTTTAGCGATCGCCTCTGCCGAGCAAATAGTTACTTTGTACTATATTTTCGATGTCAAAATCGGGGTTAATGCTCTATTTATTTCAAAATGAGAATTGCTGCTTTTAGACGGCGTAAACTGTCATATTCAAACTTAGTGATATTACCATTTGCGTCTTTTTGCTCGATTAAATTACCCACTAAGTCATATTTATACTCAGTACGTTGATTTAAAGCATCAATTACCGCCGTTAGTCTTCCTAAAGCGTCATATTCATAGTTAGTGGTATTTCCTGCTAAATCCTTTTCTGCTATCACTCGTCCTAAAGGATCATAAGTGGTAGTCATTACGGTATTATTAGCATAAGTTGTGGTAAGAAGGCGATCAAGATCATCATAATCATACTCAGTGATGCGCCCTAACGCATCTGTTTTGGCAATTTGTCGCCCGTCTGCATCATAAGTATAGCTAGTAATTTGATTCAGGGCATTAGTAACAGTTAAAAGGCGATCGCTCTTATCATAATCATATTCGGTACGATTACCCAATTCGTCAATTTGGGCAATTTTTCGCCCGGCTTTATCGTATTCTTTCTTAGTGCGGGGATTATCGGTTAAATTGTCAGGGGTACTATCAGGATAAATTACTTCAATTTCTCGCCCTAATGCGTCATAAACATAGATAGTTTTACGTCCTAATTCATCAATAAAACCCGTTAAACGATCTAAAGCGTCGTATTCATTTTGGGTGCGAGGATTATCGATTAAATTATCAGGAGTGCTATCAGGTAAGATGGTTTCAATTAATAAACCACGATCATTATAGCGGTATTCTGTACGTCTTCCTAATGCGTCAACTTCCGCAATTTTCTCCCCAGCAGCATCATATTCGGTTTTAGTAATACCCCTTGCACAACCACAACTACTCCCTTCGGGATCAGCTTTTTCAATCAAGCGTCCTTGAGCATCATAGATATAATTAGTAATAGCACCCAACGCATCAGTAACACTGGCAACTCGTCCATTACTATCATAAGTAAAGGTGGTTTTTGCTCCCGTAGGATCGGTTAATTCAGTTAAATTACCACGATTATCATACTTAAAGTTACTAATTTTACCATTAGCATCGGTGACAGTAGTTAAAAGTCCCAAGGAGTCATATTTATATTCAGTAACATTACCTTCTGTGTCTTCCCGTTTGGTGAGATTACCGTTATTATCATAGGTGTAAGTGGTGACAAAACCTAAAGCAGTGGTTTCTGTGAGGATGTCGTTATTATCGTTATAGGTAAAGGTTTTCTTGTTACCTTCTCCATCGGTTTCTGTCAGCTTATTACCTCGATTATCATAGGTGTAACTGGTGATATTACCTTCAGGATCGGTTTCACTTAACAGGTTATTATCTTCATCGTAGGTGCGGAAAGTAATACCCCCTAATTGATCAACTTCTTGAATGACGTTACCTTGAGCATCAAAAACCCGGGTAATATTATTACCAAAAGGGTCTCGGATGGTTTGACTATTAGCAGCATTATTAAAGGCGATATTTAATTCATTACCATTAGCGTCAATAATCTTGCTGATTTGTCCATTTTCGTCATACTCTGTACGAGTCGCACTGCGTCCCAAGGGATCAATAATTTCTGTTAAGAAGTGTTGACGATTGGGGTCATTATAAACTAGCTCGGTGGTGTTATTGGTGCGATCAATCACCTCAATTAAATCACCGTTGCTATCATAAACATATTTAATAGATTTACCATCAGGATCGATAATTTCAGTAATGCGACCTTGACCATCTCGAATAAAGTCAATTTCAGCACCTGTTGAGCTAACAATGCCATCATCAGAGAAGGTTAATTTATTGCCATTTCTGTCGGTGACATCAATTAAACCAAAATTCTGATCATAGTTATAAACCGTTCCATCTTTGGTGGTTAATTTGTATTGCGAGGGATTATAACCAAGAAAACTGAATAAAAATGCTCCTACAGTACCGTCACTACGAATAGTTAAAGGAGAGTTTTCTGTTTCTAGCTTATCAAATACCCCCGCATCGGGAGTAAAGCTAGGAGCATAAATTGCACCGAAGAAACTAGCAGAAACTGGTACGGGATTAAAAGTAAATCCAACGCGGCGACCATCGGGAGTATTTAAAGTTACTCGTGTCCCGACGGAGAAGGTATTAGAAGTTCCAAATAAATCGGAATTAGCCTCACTTAAATCTCGTCCATCAGGGGAAGACTCGACAATTTTAGCATCTTGTAATCCTAAATCCCAACCATAGCCAAAATCTCCTTGGCTTACACTTTCTAAGCTATTATAACGACGGATAATTTCAATGGGAATACCAGTTAAAGGGATAGATAGGTCAGTATATTCTAGGGAAAAGTCACCCGGTTTATTTTGTCCTGTCACATTTAAAATAACGCCTTGAACATTACCATTACCACTAAAATCAAAAGCGGTAATTTTCACTAGATAACTTCCATTTGCCAACAAACGAGGATCTAGGGTAGCTACCTGCTGATTAGTAATATTTTGAGTGCCTTTTGTCAATAAAGTGTAATCTGGATCATTTTCCCCGATATTGCTTAAATCAACTGCTTCAATCGGGGCAATTTCCACTCGATAAAATTCGAGGTTATCATCTGTAACGGTAGCAATAATATCTGTGGGTGACTTGATAATGCCTTGAGTGGCTTCTAAGTTAGTCTTGTTAATTTCAATAACAGGTGCTTCAGTATCACTGGGATCAAGTACCCGCACTTCAATTGTTTCTGTATCCTGATTACCGGCTGCATCGGTAGCAGTAGCAATAATTTGATAAAGTCCTGCTTTTTGACCGACAAAAGTGGCGGTATTAATTTGTCCGTTGGGACTATTAGGATTAAGAGTTAGCGGGGTTTTATTAGCCGTTAAAGTGAGGGTTTTAACTTCGATATTATCCGTTGCTCGAACTTGAAAATTAATACTTTCGCCAATATTAATTAGGTTACTATTAAAGCCTAATTCCACCACCGGATTAGTAACATCATCATTGCTAAGGGTTAAATTATAAGTTTGAGTGGTGATTCCCCCGCGTCCATCGCTGACTTGAATCGTCACAGGATAAATACCTTGATTTTGGGATGCAGATTGCCAACGAATACGGCCAAATTGATCAATAGTTAAACCTTGAGGCGCTTGTAAGAGATTATAGGTTAAAGCGTCATTATCTGCATCTTTGGCAATAACATCATATTCATAGGTAAAACCTAATTGAGCGATTTCTAAGGGTTTTGAGGTGATGATAGGAGCCTGGTTGGGAGCGACTCGAATATAATAATTTTGATAAGCAATTCCACCATCTGCATCCGTCGCTGTGACTGTAACTTGAAAATCACCGTTAGTTACTGCTTGAGTTTGCCAAGTAATTAAACCTGTATTTGTATTAATAGTCATCCCATTGGGTTTAACCGTTAAATTGTAGCTAATAGCGGTATTTTCGGGATCATTAGCCTCGACATCATATTGATATAATCCCCCAGCACCAATGATAATTTTAGGTGTGCTAGTAATACTAGGTAAATTGTTGTCTAATGTGGCTAAAACTTGTAATTGATAGGATTGGGTATTAGTCCCACCAAAACCATCACTAACTTTTATTTCAACGGTTTGTTTTCCTAAGTTAGTAGGGGTATATGCTATTAAGCCAGTATTGGCATTAATGGTCATCCCTTCCGGGGGATTAATCAGGCTATAGGTCAGGGTATCATTATCAAAATCAGTGGCTCTTACTTCATAGCTATAGGTATTATTAATCAGAGCAACGGTGTTGGGAGAGGAGATAATTTGCGGTGGGGTGTTAATACCTTTAGTATTGAGGAAAAATTCTTGAGTAGCAATGCCTCCTTTACCGTCAGACACTCGCAAAACTACTCGATTATTACCGATTTGATTTTGTTTCGGTTGCCAAATTAAGCTACCAGTTTCTGCATCAACTGCCATGCCTTCAGGTTGATTAAGTAAACTATAGGTTAATCTGTCATTATTAGCATCGGTAGCAGTAGCTTGATAAGTTAATAATTGCCCTATTTGGGCGGTTGTGGGTGCTGTGCTAGTGAATACGGGAGCTTGGTTAGGTATGGGTTGATCAATTTTTATGTTACCAAAGTTGATGTTGCTAACGGTTTCTCCTGCTTTGAGATCGACAATGTGATAGCTAATACCGCCAAGAATTTCAGCAGTAATATTAACATCAAAATATCCGTAGTTATTATACCAAGCATATCCATCCATCGTGCCTAAAAACAGCCTTGTTGCTCCTTCAGGCACAATAATTTCCTGAGTTACACTATCATCATTTTTACCATCTCCAATAAAAAAAACTTGTTTTAATCTAGGTGATAAACTCGTGTAATTAATACCATTAGTAATATTGCCAGTTTCTTCAAAGTTCAGTTCATCAGGTGCAGATGTTAAATTTGGTTGTTCATCTGTCAAGAATACACCAACTAGACTATTACTAGGAGCAGTTAGGTTAGAAATTCCATTTTCATCTAATTCTCTATGAGAGAAGAAGATACCACCATCAGGAGTTAAACCTGATGGAAATGGATCATTATTAACACTACCTGTTACTTCAAAAATAAGAGTTGAACCAGCAACAATCGGTAATTGTGAAGCCAGTATGGGAGATTGATTAGGTGCAATATCTCCCCCACTAGCTGTTGCACCATCAGGCATTCCTGACAGCCAAGGATCGTTAATTCCTAAAACTTGAATATCTATTGTTACTATTTTTTCTTTATCATTTGGAGAAGTTTGTTCATAATCTGTGGGTATAACTTCCCTGACAATATAAGTACCTGCTTCTAACCCAGTGAATTGATATTTTCCGTTTTCATCGGTGATTTGACTAGGCTCATTGTTATCAAAAGTGCCATTATTATTTGAGTCAAGATAGACGGTAATTCCTTCTAAAGCAGGTTCATTGTTAATAAATGTCCAGGAAAGAATATCATGGTTTCCTAATCCTGCCCCTGTAGCAGAAGTAAAACCGACAAAAAACTCATTTTGTCCGAGAATTTCAGCAATATTAACTGTTGCGGAAACAGTGGCTTGTGTAGGGCGATTAGAGTCTTGAGAGACTCTAGCTTCTAGTAATTGTGACGAGCCATTATAGTCAATCCAAACATTCCAAATTTCTCCATTATTGAAGCGAGTAGGAATATTAGCTTGGACAAAAGAAGTTGTGCTTCCATTAACATTAATACCAATATGATTGCCATTATTTTGATCTTGGCTACCATTATTAAATGTATCTAATTCAATAACAACAGTGTTATTTAAGCCTTCATAACCAATTCCTCCCCCTGCACTACCAATGGTATCTGTTGGACTGATAATAAAAGCTATACCATCCGCCCCTTCTCCGTCTTCATCGCCAAGACCGCTAGATTCAGAAATAGAAAATTTGAAGTTAGTAGAAAATAATAGATTTTGGTTACTATCTCGAACAAGGTTAAAGGGATTTTTTAATAAAGCATTCCCAGATGAGTAAAAACTATTTAATGATAGCCTTAAAGCATTATCTACGATTGCAGTATCTCCAGACAATATTAAAGAAGATACATCTACAGAAAAATCCTCAAAATTAGCTGACTCCCATATTCCATTACCATTAGCATCTTCCCATTTAAACCCTTCAATTGTTCCTAATGGAGTATTACTTAAAGCAATAGTAAACTCTTGGGTATCCACACCCCCAAGATTATCCGTAACTTGAACAGAAATATTATAGTTGCCAACAGTTTTACCTTCTGCATCCCAGATAATCTCTCCCGTTAAATTATCAATGCTCATTCCTTGAGGAGCATTAACTAAAGAATAGGTTAAAATATCTTTATCAGGATCGATCGCATTAACAGCATAGGTATATTTTTGACTGGTACTAGCTTTTAAGATAGCATCGGAAATAATCACAGGAGCATAATTATCTGTTGCTTCTTCTAATACTGATAAAGTATAAATCTGAGTCGCAATACCCCCCTTACCATCATTAACTTGTAAGGTTATCTCGGTTGCTCCTGAGACGGTGGGAGTGAATGTAACAACACCAGTATTCTGATTGATTACCAAGCCATTAGGGGCATTGATGACAGAATAAGTTAAATTGTCATTATCAGCATCAGTCGCATCAGCATCATAACGATATTCACTGTTGAGATTACCATAAACAACAGGATTGGAAACGAATACTGGAGGGCGATTTAGTTGAGAATCAATAACGTTGGTTACTACCCCTAAATTATAAGTTTGGGTATCTTTTCCACCTTTCCCATCTTCCACGGAAATAGAGATGTTATAATTGCCGATTGTTGGGGATTTCCAACTTAAAATACCAGTGTTATTGTCAATGGTTAAACCATCAGGGGCAAGGGAGAGGGAGTAGAATAAGGTATCATTATCGGCATCAACGGCATTTGCATCATAACTATAATCATTACCGACAATAATCTCTAACTCAGGATTAGTCGTAAATTCAGGAGCATTATTCGAGGGAACAGCAGAAACAATTAACTTACTAGGATTGATAATAAAACTAATTGTTTGACTATCATTCCCTCCTTTACCATCACTCACAGTATAAACAAAATTACCACCATTACCATTAACATCTGCTAGAGGTGTGTAAAGCAAAGAAGTTAGAGAATTAATTGAAATCTCATCACCCACATTA
>SFBL01000048.1 GCA_007095785.1 Microcystis aeruginosa Ma_SC_T_19800800_S464 | reverse complement strand
CCCAACCCCCCCGACGTCGGGGGGGCAAGGGGGGGGGGAGAGATTCCCTCTGGTTTGGTTGGATACGTCCTGCCAGATTAAGGAAACTCAGTGAACCAAGAATCCCTCGCTTTTAGCGACGGGAGTGTCAATTTTTTACAGCGTTTTCGACTAAGTAAAACCTAGATACATTATTGCTATCTAACAATTAATTTAGATTACCTACTTAATTAAAAATTAACTTCATTTTGATGCACGGAATCCAAATAAAACTTGATTACATCTTCTGATGTACCCTGACATTGCAACTGGCCTTTATTTAGCCAAATTGCTTGGTCACAGGACTCTTGAATTAAAGTCAAATCGTGGGAAACTACTAAAATAGTAGCGTTAGAATTCCAGAATTTTTTTAAACGTCGTTTACACTTATTTTTAAAACTTTCATCCCCGACGGAAAGGACTTCATCAAGAATAAGAATATCGGGGTGAACCTCTGTGGCGATCGCAAATCCTAAACGAGCCACCATCCCGGAAGAAAGAGATTTCACCGGCGCTCCCATGTATTCTTCTAACTCAGCAAAGTCGAGGATATCTTTGGTTTTTTCCTTCATTTCCTGACGGGAAAATCCCAGCATTACCCCATAGAGAATAATATTATCTTTTACTGGTAAATCTGCATCAAAACCCGCTCCTAATTCAATTAGAGAGGCTATTTGTCCTCTAACTCTCACCTGTCCCCTTGTCGGTTCCAGAATACCACAAATAACTTTTAGGAGAGTAGATTTTCCTGCGCCATTAGCTCCAATGATACCTAATTTCGCTCCAGAATTAATGACTAAATCTATATCATCTAGAACTAATTTTTTGGCTGGTTGACGATATTTACCTTCAAGAAGAGAGAAGATTGTCCTTTTTAGATCGTAGGAGAATTCTTCTTGAGTACGTCTTTGGAGAGATACTTGATCGAGTCGAATTACTTCTGTCATTTATAATAAATCCATAAATAAATGTCGCCAGAGTCGGAAACAAGTCCAACCAATTCCTAAGATGATGATCCCACCAAGTAGAGATTGAAAAATCAAACCAAAATCTGGTAATCCGGGGGAAAGGGACAATTGGCGAATACTTTCAATTACTGGTAATAATGGGTTTAATAGGAGGAATGGTTGTACGGAGGGAGGAATAATTTCTGGGGGATAGAAAATCGGGCTGCTAATCCAAGCGACAAAACAAACAATTTCGTAAAAATAGGGTAAGTCTCTGAAGAAAACGTAGAGGGTACTAACAAAGAAACCCACTCCCGTGCAAACCAGAGAAAGACCGATCACGGGAAAAATCAGAGCAATTACATTAATTAAACTTTGAGACTTCCAGAGAGTTACTATGGCCAAAAGGGGAAAGATACTAATAGCAAATTGAAAAATATTTGCTACTACCATGGAAACGGGAAAAATGCTAACTGGCAGCCGAATTTTATTTAAAATACTGCCATTACCAACGATACTAGGTAAAGCTTGGTTAGTGGAAGCATTAAAGAAATTTATTACGACTAAACCGGTGAAAGCCGCTAGGACATAGTTAACTATAGAATTATCAAAATAAGAGGCGAAAACCGTACCGAAAATTGCCGTGTATAGTGCGGTCATAATCAGGGGATTTAACAAGGACCAGTAAACCCCCAGAAAAGAACCCCGATAGCGTCCCTTGAGATTACGTTCCACTAAAACACTAAGCAATTCGTAATATCGCCGCGCTGTTGACCATCTAGTTTTTGTCTGGAGATCGGTCATAGGGATAATTGTCATCTCGTCAGTATTCAGTGCTTTATTCTAAACGATTACCGTCAATCTTGTCTATCGATCGAGGGAGGACTCTAGTTTTTATCCAGTCCCCCACGACTCTCCCTCTAGGGAAAAAGTTCCCCCACTAGGCCATTTATCCAGTTCAAAAAGCTTAAAAACCGCTAAAAGCCTCTTTTTTTAGGGTTGAATTCGGTTTTTAGGGACAGCCTCAGCTAATTGACCTAGACTCTAGCAGGTTGGCCCAGAAAATAGACACCAGATCAAAGTCAAGAAATGCCGATTTAAACAGAGCTAATCTCAGAAAAACTGGAGTCAAAAACCGATAACTTAACAATTTACTAACGGACAAACCAAGAATTTAATCTAATTGATGTCCCGTGAGTTCCACGAAGATATCTTCGAGGTTGGAAGGACGACACATTACCCCAGTTTTATCGCTCAAAGTGTCGAGATAAGAATTAGCATCAGCCACGGTGGGGAAGAATTTATAATCGATTTTATCGCCAACTTGTTTGATAACTAAACCCTCGCCATACTTACTACGAAAATCCGTGAGAGTTCCTAATTCGATTAATTTGCCCGCATCCATAATGCCAATTCTGCCAGGGTTTCCTGCGGCGTTATCCTGACAGAGAAATTCCACTTCTTCCATGTAGTGAGTGGTTAATAAAATTGTCATTCCTTGCTGGTTTAAATCGCGAATTACTTCCCACAAACGACGACGATTTTGGGGATCTAAACCGACAGTCGGTTCATCGAGAAAGAGGATTTTTGGTTCGTGAAGAAGGGCGCGAGCAATCTGTAAACGTCGTTTCATCCCTCCAGAAAGAGTTTTGGCCAGGGCAGATTTTCGATCGCTTAAACTGACATAATCTAAATAGCGATCGATTAATTCCTGTCTCTGGGGATTGGGGATATGGTGCATCCGGCCGTGAAATTCCAGATTTTCCCAGACGGTTAATTCCCCATCAACGCTAATCTGTTGCAAGACTACCCCAATATTTTTCTTCACCTGATCGCGGTATTTTTTCACATTATACCCCGCCACTTCGATTTCTCCTTGACTTGCTTCGGTGAGGGTGATAATCATGCGGATTGTCGTCGATTTTCCCGCACCGTTGGGACCGAGTAAACCAAAGATTTCCCCTTTTTCGATAGCAAAGGAAAGCTCGTTAACTACCGGGAGATTATTATAGATTTTAGAAACGCGATCGAGAGCAATAGCGGCGGTCATAGTTACAAAAGTTAATATTCTAGCTATGGATTAGTGTAGCCCAGATAAACTCGAATATTTTCCACCCACGATCTTTTATTTTTTCCCCTTCTCCTGATTTGGTGGTGGTTTCACATTGGAACCACCCGTGGGAGGTTTACCAGGAGGTCTATCAATTTTAGCTTGATAGCCACGTTCGTTTTGCTCAACCCGTCGTTCTTGTTTTTCTGACATTTAAGTTACCTCTGTTTGATCCTGCCAAAATTCAAGATAGGGAACGGATTTTAATTTTTTAGTTTTTTGAGAAGACTGATAACCCACTTTCAAGATAGCACCAGAGCAGGCTTCGCCGTGAGCTTCAAAGGAATTTCATGGCCGAACTCAGGTTAAAAAAAGTTTAGCGATCGCTGTCTTAATCCTAGCGGAATTTAATCACCTTAATAAAATCCGATGCGGCGATCTCGCTCCCTTGATCGGTCTTTCTCACAGTATAAGACCGCAGTTCCCTTTGGGTTGTCCCATCAGGATAGACATAAGTATTCTCTCCCCGCAAATTAATCATCGCATCAGTACGCGAAGTAATCTGCAAGTTCTCTACCGTTACCCTTTCAAACTGATTAAAAAACTTGGGATTGAATTGACTGGCCAATTGGGGAGAGAATAGTTGAACTGCTTGGTCATACTGCCGATTAGAAACGAGATAGTAGAGATTTTCAACGGTGGAGATAGCATCAGCTTGATCAAGATAGGGTGAAGTTGAGGGTTCTGGTTCAATTCTAGAGGGTGTGGGGGTGGGCGTTGGCGATAATTCCACTGGAGATGGTTGGGGACTTGGCAGATAGGGGGATGGAACCCTCACCGTCGGTGCGTTTTCAGGACTCGCCTCTGGCGCGTTTTCAGGACTCGCTGGAGGGGAGGGTTGAGGGGAGGGCGATCCCGGAGGTGACTGCCGTTGTAGCTGGTTGAGCCTTTCTTCAAATGCTTTTTGTTGTTGATCTTGAAGATAGACAAATCCGGCCAAGAGAACCAATCCCATCACCCCACCGACAATCCCGAATTTTAACCAATCTCCCCCCCTAGATTGAGGTGCGGGGGGGTGAACTGCCGTTGATGGGGGCGACGGGGGAAGAACAATGGTACTTCGAGAAGAAGAAGGGGCCAAGGCTTCCTGCATAGCTTGGGCCGTAGGAAAGCGCTCCTGATAATGGGACTTGATGGCTTTATCTAACACTAGGGCCAAGCTTGGACTAACTCCGGGGGCATGATCTCGCCACTGGATTTCCCCGGTCAGAGGATCTGTGGCCAATTCTTGGGGGACTTTTCCCGTGAGAAGATAAATGGCGGTCAATCCCAAAGCATAAAGGTCGGTGGCGTACACAGGCCGCCCTATACTCTGCTCCGAGGGCATAAAACCAGGTGTACCGATGACAATGGAGCTAGTAGGGTTGCCCGCTGCTGTCATCACCGTCCCCATGGTTTCCTTAACCGCACCGAAATCAATCAGCACGGGCAGCTCATCTCCCCGCCGCAGAATAATGTTGTCTGGCTTGATATCCCGATGCACAATCTGGTGATCATGAACATAAACCAAGACGGCTAAGAGTTTTAGCAAGATATCCCGAACCGCCGCATCCCCCAGCACGCCACGATTGCCCACCTTCGTCGAGAGGGTTTCCCCATCGATATATTCTTGCACTAGATAGAATTGCCCCTGCTCTTCACCATAAGCATAGAGTTGGGGTATCTGCTCATTTTTCTGCCCCAAGTCCTCCAAGATGGCAGCCTCTCTCTGAAACCGCTCCCCAATGAGTTGATATATTCGAGGATCGTGAGCGAGGGGCTTCAGTTGCTTGATCACGCAGCGACGACGGGAAGGCATTTGGGTGTCTTCTGCCAGATAGGTTGTCCCGAATCCCCCCTCCCCTAGCTTTTTGAGAATTTGATAGCGATTATTGACCAGTTGTGAGTCCATTCACCCTTACACCCAACAAGAGGGTTAAAAACCTGAAGACTTTTCCGAAATACAGAAAAAGTGAGTTAAGGCCAAGAAAAAAACCTTAATTTCACTTTTCTTGACATTTTACTTTATTCAGGCTCGAATGTCAGCTTTTTTCGGAAATCCATTATAGCCCTAGGAGCATCAATAGGCTAAACTAACAACTAAAATAAGGCCAAATTAATCAAATTATTAACTTAAAGCAGAGCGTCTAATTAATTTAAGAATACCCAGAGGGGTTACAATGTCGCTAACCTAGCCTACAAATAATTATGCTTTCCCACTTATAAAATTATTTTTTGATTACCTAAAAATGCAGACAATTACCGATGGGAAGTAGCCAACAAGATTTATGTTAGGGACTTCTCCTAGCTTGTTTTATCCAGCCTATGGAACTTATTATCGGCTTAATAGCAGCCAATTAAGTGATTCTGGGGAATTTACCGATGAAAAAAGGCGAATAGTTCCACAGTTGCCCATTTTCAAACCTTATCAACTCTTGATCGCCACAGCTTTTGATCTCTATCAAACCTATTCAATCTTAGAGTCACAAAACCATCGAAATCTTGTCCCACAGGTCTAAAAAGCAGCAATCAGATTAGAATACAGATAAAAATTTTTGACTTTGCTGGTGTCAGATGCGAGTTTTTGTGGCGATTCTCTGTTTATATCTAGGAATAGGGGAATTTTTCCTCAATCCCCCGATTAGTCTGGGCAATTCCCGTACCGCAACCACGGCAACCCGAACGGAAACCCGGTTGCTGCTGAATTTGAAAAAAAGACGAGTTTTTGTTTACCAAGGACAGAAAATAATTGCTTCTTACCCAGTGGCGATCGGTCGTCGGGGTTGGGAAACCCCCACGGGACAATTTAGGGTGATTCAGATGGTGCGAGAACCAGTCTGGGAACATCCTTTCACCGGTCAACTGGTGCCATCGGGAAAAAACAACCCTTTAGGAGCGCGTTGGATTGGATTTTGGACTGATGGCGCCAATTTTATCGGTTTTCACGGTACACCCCAAGAAAATCTCATCGGCCAGGCCGTCTCCCACGGTTGCGTCAGGATGCGCGATCAAGATATAAAGGCTTTATTTGAAAAGGTAAAAATCGGCACTTCGGTGATAGTAATCGCTCAATAAGTAGGAGCTGCTGAAAAAGTTTCTTGGTGGGGTTAGGAGTTGGTCGTCGGTCCTGATGAAAAAATTTTCACCCCCACAGATAAAAGAGGTTTCCTTCCCTACATCCTACACCCCACACCCTACACCCTCTTTCAAGTCAGGAGTAATTTAGATAGTCAACAGTTTAAAATGAGAGAAACTAAGCCAAGAGGATAAGCGGTGAATATTATTGAACTAATCGGGATCGTGGCGGGAATATTAACCACTGTCTCCTTTTTACCCCAAGTGATTAAAACTTGGCGTTATCGTTCGGCTAAGGACTTGTCCCTAACTATGTTTATTTGCTTTTGTCTGGGGGTTTTTCTCTGGCTAATCTACGGGATTTATGTGAGCAGTAAACCGATTATTGTCGCTAATTTTGTTACTTTTATCTTAGCGGGGACAATTCTCTATTTTAAGATTAAATATGATTAAATTGACAATCCCTTGCGGCTCTATTGGCTCACGTCATGACAATTCCACAATTTATCCCCACATCTAGGGGCGAGGATAGGATTTTTAGGTTAATTTATTGTTAAGATGATCATTTTTGACCATTTAGACCAAATTTGGGGTCAAGAAACATGAGCGATCGCATCGAGTGGATTAATGCCCTATCAACCCGTCCCTCCCTAGAAGCGGCGGTGACGGAAGTAGTGGAAAAAGTGACAGATAAGTTAGTTGGATCGGCAGATCTAGCCATAATTTTTATTTCTTCTGCCTATGCCAGCGACTATCCCCGTTTAGTTCCCTTAATCTTGGATAAACTCCCTGTTCCTGTCCTAATCGGCTGCGGTGGGGCGGGGATTGTCGGCATGGATGACAGGGAAAAGGCGCAAGAAATCGAAGCGAGTCCGGCTTTAAGTCTCACCGTCGCCCATTTGCCTAATGTGGAAGTACAGCCGTTCTATATCGAAGCGGCGGAAATGCCCGATCTCGACAGTTCCCCCTCTAGTTGGACAGAATTATTAGGGGTAGAAGCGGCCAAAAATCCCCAATTTATCCTTTTAGCCGATCCTTTTTCCAGTCGCATCAATGATTTGTTAGAGGGTTTAGATTTTGCCTACCCCAGTTCGGCCAAAATCGGCGGTTTAGTCAGTGGTGGCATGATCGAACGTTCTGGGGGTCTATTCTACCACGACCAACAAAAACCCGGTAATAGCTATCTCTATCGTCAGGGAACCGTAGGAATCGCCCTTTCTGGCAATATTATCGTCGAAACTATCGTCGCCCAGGGTTGTCGTCCCATCGGACCGATTTATCAGGTGAGTCAGGGAGAACGCAATATTATCATCTCCATGACCAGTAAAGAGGCCGATGGGACTCCGCAACCACCTTTAGACCTACTGCGGGATTTAATCCCGTCCTTGAGGGAAAAAGACCGAGAATTAGTGCAAAACTCCCTTTTTATCGGTATTGCTAGGGATGAGTTTAAAATGCAGTTGCGGGCCGGGGATTTCTTAATTCGCAATCTTTTGGGAGTAGATCCTCGCCAAGGTGTGATCGCAATTGGCGATCGAGTTCGTCCGGGGCAGCGGGTACAATTTCACCTGCGCGATGCCGACACTTCCGCCCTAGATTTAGAATTACTTTTGCAAGCTTTTGCCCAAGAAAAATCTAATAGTTCAGAGGTACTAGGAGCTTTAATCTTTTCCTGTCTCGGTCGCGGGGAAAATCTCTACGAAAAACCGGACTTTGATTCGGGTCTTTTTCAGCGTTATTTCGCCAATGTTCCCCTCGCTGGTTTCTTTTGCAACGGAGAAATCGGGCCGGTGGCCGGTCGCACTTTTTTACACGGTTATACCTCGGCTTTTGCCCTCTTTCGTCAGGGAATTTCAGGCTATACTAAATAGTTAATACGCTAGGGAGTGGAACGATGGTCAAGACGATATCTGTCTCTGGGTCGGAGATTATCTATCCCGATAGTGATGGTAAACCGATGGCCGATAAGGGACTTCCAAAAAATAAACTATTCATTCTCAAGAATAATAATCATTCTCGGAGTGTAGGAGGTAGGGGTCGATGGTTGCCTCCTCCTTCCAATTTTGTAGTAGAATTAATCCTGT
>SFBL01000047.1 GCA_007095785.1 Microcystis aeruginosa Ma_SC_T_19800800_S464 | reverse complement strand
CTATTGCCTCTTGCATAGTGCGATCAATATTCATCAATAAAAGTTATCCATATAGGAAAACAATAATGTTTATTTATGGTAAAGGAGAGATGGGGAGGTGGGGGATTTAGCGGAAATTTTCCTATCACCCTAAATCCCTATTGCCGCGTCGAACCTAGAACTATCAATGGGTAACAGTTTGGTTTTGACTCCATAATTGAATTAGTCAACGATCGATTTAATCTCAAGACGAGAAAAAATTAATCTATTAGGAGTTTAGCTGATGACGGCTTTTACGGAAAATGACCTAAAAAGGTTAGAAGATTTGATTATCAGTGGACAAAAAGCGATCGAAACTCGTTTAACCTCTTTGGAGAATGGACAAAAAGCGATCGAGAATAGCATCGGAGAGATCAAAAGAGAAATTCAGGTCTTGGAGATAGGACAGACGGAAATTAAGGGAGAAATCAGGACTTTAGACGCAAAAATCACGGGTTTAAATGAAAGAGTGAAACTGATCGAGGCATCCGTGGGAAAAATTCCCGATTTAGCTGAAAAAATTGGCGAGGTAAAAAACTGGAAACAGATCGGTATATCGATTGTGACTGCTTTTGTGGGTGGGGTAATTGGTTGGTTAATTCGGGGAAAATAAAACTAGGGAATGTAACATAGTATTAAGCATTTGTATATTTTTATTAATTTTTATGGAACAGACAGCTTTAAATCTGATCGCGATCGCCGTTTTTTCGATCACTCTTTCCGTATTTGTCACTCCTTTGCTGTCTATTTCGCCTTTTGTCCCCGCTTTGGCTACTTTTAGCCTCTTGGGATTAGTTACCGTTGATACTCTCACTTTTAATAACCGGGGAGTGACTTTACTACTGGATGCTCTTTCTCCTAGTAAACACCGTCAAAGAGTTATTCACCACGAAGCCGGACATTTTCTCACCGCTTATATTTTAGGCATTCCGATCGCCAGTTATAGTTTGACCGCTTGGGAAGCCTTTCGTCAAGGCCAGGAGGGAGTCGGCGGTGTTCAATTTGATCTAGCAGATTTAGAGCAAAAAGTCAAGAATTTTACCGATTTTCCCGCTTTTTTAGAGCGAATTTCTACGGTGTGGATGGCGGGAATTGCTGCCGAAACCTTAGTTTATGGTAAAGCGGAAGGGGGAGAAAGCGATCGATTTTATCTGCAATCGGCCTTAAAATTAGCGGGGGTTCCTGAGAATAATTATGCCCAAAAAGAGCGCTGGAGTTTATTACAGGCAAAAACTCTTTTAGAAAAACAACAGACTGCCTATCAAGCTTTAGTGATAGCTATGGAAAAAAGGGCCAGTGTGGAAGAATGCTGTCGGGTGATTAGTGAAAGTTTAGTATAACGGGAAAAGTAATCAGGGATAGATTTGATGATTTCCCCGTTAAATTATTTATGAATAATCAGAGCAGTCAATCCGATCAGCGATTAGCTTTAATTGTGCGCGGAGCAGTACAAGGGGTCGGTTTTCGTCCTTTTGTTTATCGATTAGCAACGGAATTAAACCTAACTGGTTGGGTGAATAATACAGCAGCGGGGGTTTTTATTGAAGTCGAGGGCGATCAAGAAAAACTAGAAACTTTTTTGACTCGATTATCTTTAGAAAAACCCCCTCGATCGCTAATTGAAAATATTGAGACTCAATGGTTAAATCCTATCGGTTATCAAAACTTTAGCATACGCCAGAGCAGCGGCGGTGAAAAAAATACAATTGTTCTGCCCGATTTAGCCACTTGTCCCGATTGTTTAGCCGATATTTTTGACCCGAATAATCGTCGTTATCGCTATCCTTTTACTAACTGCACTAACTGCGGTCCTCGCTACAGTATTATCGAGAGTTTACCCTATGATCGCAGTACCACAACTATGAGGGGTTTTAATCAGTGTCCCGAATGTCAAAGGGAATACGAAAACCCTCTGGATCGCCGTTTTCATGCCCAACCGAATGCCTGTCCTCGCTGCGGACCCCAAATCAGTCTTTTAGACAGTCAAGGCTCTGTATTAGCGGAAAAAGATCAAGCTTTAATCACCACTGCTACAGCAATTAAACAGGGAAAAATTATAGCGATCAAAGGATTAGGAGGATTTCACCTAGTTGTCGATGCAAGAAATACGGAGGCAGTGCAAAAATTGCGACAACGTAAACAGCGACTGGATAAGCCTTTTGCTGTGATGCATCCTAATCTTGACTTAGTGAAAAAACATGGTTATGTATCTTCTTTAGAATCGCAATTATTGCAGTCTCCTGCTGCGGCAATTGTCCTGATTAAACAAAGAAAAAATTATCTTTCTGCTGCCGTTTCTCCGGGTAATCCCTATCTAGGAGTTATGTTACCCTATACTCCCCTACACCATCTTTTATTAGCAGAATTAGGCTTTCCTATTGTGGCAACCAGTGGTAATCTAGCCGATGAACCTATCTGTATTGAGGAAAAAGAAGCTTTAGAAAAATTAGGAACAATCGCCGATTTATTTCTAGTTCATAATCGTCCCATAGTTCGACCGGTGGATGACTCTATTATCAGGGAAATGGCAGGAAAAGCGATGATTTTACGGCGAGCGCGGGGATATGCTCCCTTTCCCGTTAAAGTTAATGAGGGAGATTTTCCCCCGATTCTGGCCGTGGGAAGTTATTTTAAAAATACCGTGGCTATCTATCAAAAAAATCAAGTTTTTATCAGCCAACATATCGGCGATTTAGATACGGTTAATGCTGTCAATCATTTTGAAAATATTCTCGATAGTTTAAAAAAATTATACGAGTTTGCACCCGAAGTTATTGCCTGTGATGCTCATCCTGAATATCTAGCGACAAAGTACGCTTATAGCTTAAATTTACCCGTTATTCCCATTCAACACCATTACGCTCACGTTTTATCCTGCATGGCAGAACATCAGCTACAACCTCCAGTTTTAGGGGTTGCTTGGGATGGAACAGGATACGGTTTAGACGGCACAATTTGGGGGGGAGAATTTATCCATATCACTGCCGATTCTTGGCAGCGAGTCGCCCATTTTAAACCCTGGCCATTACTGGGAGGAGAAAAAGCGGTTAAAGAACCCAGACGAGTGGCTTTAGGATTACTAGAAGTTATGGAAAATACTGATAGGATAAAATCAGCTTTTAGTGAACAGGAATGGTCGATTTTTAGGCAAATGTTAACCAAAAAAATTAATTGTCCTTTAACTTCTAGTGTCGGGCGTTTGTTTGATGGTGTGGCGGCGATTCTAGGTTTATGTTATCAATTAAGTTTTGAGGGACAAGCAGCAATGCAGTTAGAATTTGCCCTTGAGGACATTAAAACGGAAGAGTATTATCATTTTTCTTTATCCGCCGACTCCCCCATAGTTATTGATTGGAATCAGATAATTTTAGGAGTTGTTGAAGATTTAGAAAAACAAGTACAAATTGGCATAATTGCCGCTAAATTTCATAATAGTTTAAGTGAGATTATTGTAGAAATTGCCCACCAAATAGGTAGAGAAAAAATTCTCCTGACGGGAGGCTGTTTTCAAAATCGTTATCTGACGGAAAGAACAATTAATCGCTTACAAGCTTCGGGATTTCAACCCTACTGGCAGCAAACTGTTCCCACTAATGATGGTGGTATTAGCCTTGGTCAAATTATCGGTGCTTTTTCTAAACTTAAACAGTTCTAGAATAGCCGACAATCTACCTTTTTATTGGGTTATGTCAGCAGCGTTAAAGATAAACCACAGAGACACAAAGAACAGAGAGAGCCGATTTTTTTCTAGACTGTTAAACGATGCCACTCAACGATTTTATTGCCTACTTTCAAAATAATTGCTTGACCTAAACCCAGTTCTTGTGTCACATTAACTAGATGGGCGAAATTTTGACGGGTGATTGCTAGTCCCTGCAAACAGGCTAGAAAATCGAGACAGAGAACCGTAGAAAATTCCCAGGTTTGTCGGTAAACACGGCAATTATCCGGTAAAAAAGCCACAAGAGCGCGAAAATGAGTCAAAGCGGCTTTCTCAAAATTGGCGCTAGTGCAGTCAAAAGACGAGTGCTGATAGCTCATAAAAACTTTGCCTGATAGGGAGAGAGCAGGGTTTTCCTCAGACTAGCACCTCGCTTCTGGGGATCACCTTCCCTTTAGAATTTCTCAATAGACTGGCAAATCCCCCCAGAGGGGTATCCTTACCCGCGAGCAAATTGCTAGAAGCTAGGTTTCTTCCCGGAGATGGTGTACTTTAGATATTGATGTCCTTCTGGCTGGCAAGATAACCTGTAAATTTCCCCACTCGTCCCTAGCGATAAAAGGCTGTATTTAGTTAAAAATCAAGTGTTGACAATGATCACAGCCTCAAGTTGCCGCTTAACTAATTGACTACTTAACTGATAACTGGTAACTAAGATTATGAATAATGCAATTGTCAAACCGAGAGATGTACAAGTAGCACCGATAGCCGTCGATACTTTTGTCTTTCGTTCCCGCACTTGGGACCGTTTAAAATTCGAGATCGAATACGGATTACAAAAGGGAACCACCGCCAATAGTTATCTGATTAAAGGTGAAAAGGTCGCTCTTTTTGATCCGCCTGGGGAATCATTTTCGTCCATATTTTTAGAGGCTTTAACTAAAAGAATCGATCCGAAAACTATTGATTATATTATCCTCGGTCACGTTAACCCCAATCGTGCCGTCACCCTCAAGGCACTTTTAGAAATCGCTCCTCAAGTCACTTTTGTTTGTTCTAATCCGGGGGCAATTTCCCTGAAAAAAATTCTTGAAACCGAAGCATTAAATCTGTTGGTTGTCAAGGGGGAAGAAATATTAAATTTAGGAGCAAACCATCAATTAGAATTTATCCCCACTCCTAACCCCAGATTTCCCGATCAACTCTGTACCTACGACAGCAAAACCGATATTCTCTACACCGATAAATTATTCGGAGCGCACGTTTGTGGCGACCAAATTTTTGATGAGGGTTGGAGCGTTTATAACGAAGATCGGCGTTATTATTTTGATTGTCTCATGGCTCCCTATGCCAGCCAAATTAGCAACGCTTTGGAGAAATTAGCCGCTAAATCGCCCTTATTTTATGCCGTTGGTCACGGTCCTCTGGTGCGTTACGGGATGCACGAATTGACCCTTTCCTATCAACAATGGTTAGCAGTACAAAAGTCCCAAGAGTTGACAATCGCCCTGATTTATGCTAGTGCCTACGGCAACACCGCCACCCTCGCTCAAGCGATCGCCATGGGGATCACGAAAGCGGGGGTAGCAGTGACGGCGATTAATGCCGAGTCCGCCGAACCGGACGAGATCAAAACGGCGATCGAAAAAAGTGTCGGTTTTATCTTTGGTTCCCCCACTTTGGGAGGACACGCACCGACTCCCATCCAAACCGCCTTGGGGATTACCCTAGCAAATGGCGATAAAAGCAAGCTGGTGGGGGTTTTTGGCTCCTACGGTTGGAGTGGGGAAGCGATCGATCTTTTGGAAGGTAAATTCCGGGATAGCGGTTATCGCTTCGGTTTTGAGCCAATTCGGGTTAAATTTAAACCCACGGAGGCAATTTTAAAGACCTGTGAGGAAGCGGGAACCGATTTCGCTCAAGCAGTCAAAAAAGCTCGCAAAAGCAGACAACCGAAAACTAATGTTAACCAATCCCAAAGCGATCGGCGATCGCAAGCTCTCGGACGTTTGGTGGGTTCTCTCTGTATCGTCACCTGCGAATTGGGAGAATTGCGCGGCGCCATGTTAGCCTCTTGGGTATCGCAAGCGACGTTTACTCCCCCCGGATTGACTATTGCCGTGGCAAAAGAACGAGCGATCGAGTCTCTGCTTTATAGCGGTACGCCTTTTGTCCTTAATATCCTCCAAGAAGGTCAACATTTGGCTTTAATGAAGCATTTTCTTAAACCTTTTACCCCCGGAGAAGATCGTTTTGCTAATATCGAAACCACTAAAGCTGAGAACGGTGGGCCGATTCTGGCCGAAGCGCTCGCTTATCTGGAATGTCGGGTAGAACAACGAATGGAGTGCGGTGATCATTGGCTGCTTTATGCGATCGCGGAAAAAGGCAAGGTTTTACACCAGGGTTTAACCGCCATCCATCATCGCAAATCTGGCAGTTATTATTAACTCATGGTGACGGGCAAGGGATCGCAAAAAATAAGAGTTTCGGCTGATCCCGAAAGTGAACAATACTCTCCCCTATCCTTCTGCTACTGTTTGTAAAACAAGATCATTGACATCCTCACCGCCGTAAACGGACGGCGATTCCCTACAGATCAAACAAACTTAATTGAACGATCTTTGGATGGGTTGACGCTTCACGGGATGCTGCTTCTTTAACAAAAGTCTTATGCTGTCCTCCACGTCCGTTTTTTGAGGTCTCCGATTGCCCACCGGCGACCTTGATATTAATTGCGGCGTTCACGTCCCTATCATGGAAAGTCCCACAGAAAAGACATTCCCACTCACGGATATTTAACGCTTTCTTACCGCCGATATTCCCACAACAGGAACATCTCTGAGACGTTGGCTCCCATCGGGAAATTATCCGAAAATCACGCCCATATTTATCAGATTTTGCCGATAGCATATCTCGGAAAGAACGCCATCCTAAGTCTGATATGGCACGGGATAACTTGCGATTTTTAACCATTCCCGATGTGTTTAAATCCTCTAAAATTATCGTTTGATTTTCACGAACAACTCTAGTGGATAGTTTATGCAAGAAATCAGTCCGAGTATCCTTAATCTTAGCATGGATTTTAGCTACTCGTTTTCTCGCTTTTTCCCGTCGTTTACTTCCTTTTTGCTTTCTAGAAAGGTTTTTCTGTGCCTTTCTTAGTTGTTTTAATCGTTTCTTTAACGGTTTCGGTGCGTCTATCTTTTCCCCTGTTGAGAGGGTAGCAAAGGTAGCAATCCCTAGATCAATTCCTACTGACTCCCCATTATTAGGAAGTATTTCAGGCTGAATCTCGACGACAAAACTAAGAAAATAGCGATCTGATGCGTCTTTAATCACGGTGACGCTAGAAGGTTTAGAAGGTAACGGACGACTCCAAACTATTCTTAAATCACCGATTTTCGCTAAAGTAACGTGATATTGATTGATGGTAAAACCATTGTCAGTAAATCTTGCCGATTGTTTAGATTTACGTTTTTTAAACTTGGGAGGTTTGACTTTCTTTCCTTTTCTTTCTCCCTTACAAGATGCAAAAAAGTTAGAATAGGCTGTCTCTAAATCTCTCAAAGACTGTTGTAAAGGAATAGAAGAAACCTCGGTTAACCACCGTTTTTCTTCTGTTTTTTTGACTTGAGTTAGTCTTTTAGATAGCTCTGTATATTTTGGCTTTTTCTCCCCTTGTCGATAGAGTTCTTGACAGTAAGCTAAGGTATCGTTCCAGACAACACGCACACACCCGAACAACTGAGACAAAAGCCTTTTTTGTTGGTCTGTTGGGTAAATACGGTATTGATACCTCGCTTTCATTGGGTTAAGATGTGTGTGTCTGTACTATATTTTAACTAGGTCTGTTAATAATGTCAAGTCAGTTGCGAAAAGAAAGAAACTCTGTTTCCGATCTAAAGATACACTTGGTCTGTGTGACAAAATACAGAAGAAAGGTCTTTACTGGTAAAAGTCTGACTTTGGTTGAAAAATCTTTTAGGGAAGTTGCGGAAAAGATGAATTTTCAGATATTGGAATTTAACGGGGAGTCCGATCACATACACGCATTGATTGAATACCCGCCGAAACTATCTATTTCCGTGATGGTCAATTCTTTAAAGGGAGTCTCTAGTCGCAGGTATGGACAAGCTGGTTATCCTAAACCGCACGGGAAAGACGCTCTTTGGTCGCCCAGTTATTTTGTATCTTCTGTAGGAGGTGCAACCCTGGAAGTTCTTAAGTGCTACATTGAAAATCAGGAAAAGCCGTCGTAAAACGACGGGGTTTTAACCCAAATTTTCGATAAATTTCTGGCTGTAGTATATGCCTTGTTGTTGCATCGTTTCTATGTAAGGTTTGACTGCAGCGATCTTTCCCAACTGTTTTGCTTTAATTAAAATACCGATCGAACCTGTAATTGGAATATTGAGAGATTTACACACCTGACGAGCAGCTAATTCATCGATAAGCACTAAAGAGGCTTTTTGTTCTAGTGCAAGGACGATGACTTCTGATTCTCCTCGATCTAGAGTCGGTAATAGTAAGGAAACCTGCTGTTGAGAGGCGATTTCTCGGACAGAAATCCACTGTTCTCGTAATAGATCGATCGAGCCAGTTTTGTCTTGATCGTAAGTGCTGATTTCAAGAGCTACTGCCTTAGGAATAACGATGCTTTTAACTATTTCTTGTAAAAGACCGAGTTGACCAATTCGCGCAAAAGCGATGAGGGGAGTAGCGTTACTTACAATCATCAGGCTCCAGTTTTTCTATTCCCTTTAATTCAACCGCTAACGCCGATTCGTCATAATCAAACAATACAATCCCTTTTTTAGATAAAATATCCATAAATTCTAGGCGATTAATTCTCGCTAATTCCGCCGCTTTTCCTAAAGAAAGTCGCTTTTCTTGAAAATAATAAATAGCGGCCAGAAGTTTAATTTCTTGACCGAGTTCATCAATTCCTATTTTTAAAGCGGCAAGAACATCGGGAGAAAATTCTAGATTTAATGTTTCATTTTTCATTCTAAGTACCTAGTTAAAAATAAAGTTAACTTTAGAGACAAGGGAACTCCGGAACAGGGAACAGAAGGGTTTCTGACTTTTTTTAAGATGTCTCTTAATTATTACAGCTTACAGCGTTTCTCATAAAGATGAAGTATAATCTGATTTGGCATCGTCTCCTGACTCCTGATTGAGGTGATTAAACCGCACAGTGCGCTATTATAGCAGAGGGCAGAAGGCAGAAGGAAAATCCTTGCCAGAACTGAATTTTAGCGATTTAGGTTGTCCTAACCAACTCGTTCTCTGCTATAAGTCTTATTAAGGGGGTGTTAGACCGATGCAGGTGAGATAGTGGGATAGAGGAGGTTGCTCGACCGCTAGGAGTGGTATAGTTAATAGTTATGCAAGTTTCTGAGTTCTCAACTTACCGAACGGTGTTTTCCACTTCCAAGTTTTTTTGATTCTTGGTTTCGCTCAACGTTTTGCCCCCAACCTACAAGATAGGAGATAGCACTATGTATCCATCAATAATACAACAGATAGTGGAGGGACTATGACTCTAGAAATTAACTATAATAAGCTTCAATCCTTTCTCTCCGAGGGAAATTTAACGAATGGAGTGCGGTGATCATTGGCTGCTTTATGCGATCGCAGAAAAAGGCAAGGTTTTACACCAGGGTTTAACCGCCATCCATCATCGCAAATCTGGCAGTTATTATTAATTTGTTGTTATGATCATTTCAGGGGGTGTGTTAAGGCAAAATAACGCACCCTGATTGGTCTAAAAATATATTCTTATGAAAAGTATTGTTTTAATTGTTGGCTTTGAAACCTTTAACAGAAATTTGTATCGGCAATCGGGCCTGTTGGCTAGTTCTAAATGTCCCGATTTAGAAGTAAAAGTATTCAGCGATAAATCCTTGACTAGCGAACCAGAAATAGTCGAGCAAGCTTTAGCCACTGCCGATGTTTTTTTTGCTAGTTTGATCTTCGATTACGATCAAGTTACTTGGCTGCGGCAACGAGCGGCACAGATTCCGATTCGCTTAGTTTTTGAGTCTGCTTTAGAGTTAATGAGTTTAACCCGTTTGGGAGAATTTGCCATCGGGGATAAACCCAAAGGAATGCCAAAACCAATTCAATTTATCATGAGTAAATTTTCCAGTGGCAAGGAAGAAGATAAGTTAGCTGGTTATCTCAGTTTCCTCAAAACCGGTCCGAAACTACTGAAATTTATTCCCGCTAAAAAAGTTCAAGATTTGCGTAATTGGTTAATTATCTACGGTTATTGGAATGCGGGAGGAACCGAAAATGTTGCCGCTATGTGTTGGGTAATTGCCCAAAAATATCTAGGATTAAAAGTACAGGAAATCCCCGAAGTTATCGAAACTCCCAATAAGGGACTATTACACCCCGATTATCAGGGTTATTTTCTCACTCCCCAAGAATATTTGACTTGGTATAAAAAAAATAAATCCCTTGATAAACCAGTGGTTGCGATGCTGCTTTATCGGAAGCACGTTATCAGTAAACTACCCTATATTAACCAATTAATCCGTCATTTTGAAACGGCTAATTTAATTCCCTTACCCGTGTTTATTAACGGAGTGGAAGGTCATACAATTGTTCGGGATTGGTTAACCACAGACTACGAAATTCAGCAAAGAAAAAAAGGAATCATTGAAACTCCTTCTTTAAGTGAAGATGCAGTGACAGTAGATGCAATTGTTTCGACGATTGGCTTTCCTTTGGTGGGGGGTCCTGCGGGTTCTATGGAAGCAGGAAGACAGGTAGAAGTGGCTAAACGAATTCTGTCGGCTAAAAATATTCCTTATCTTATCGCTGCCCCTTTATTAATTCAAGATATTTATTCTTGGACAAGACAGGGAATCGGTGGTTTACAGAGTGTGGTTCTATACGCTTTGCCGGAATTAGATGGGGCAATTGATACTATTCCTCTGGGGGGATTAGTGGGGGAAACTATCTATTTAATCCCCGAAAGATTACAGCGTTTAACTGGACGTTTAAACAGTTGGATTAAGTTACATAAAACCCCTCCCCAAGAACGCAAAATAGCCATCATTCTTTATGGATTTCCCCCGGGTTATGGGGCAGTTGGTACGGCAGCTTTATTAAATGTTCCCCGGAGTTTAGTTAAGTTTTTACAAGCTTTACAAGCGCAGGGTTATAATCTGGGAACGATTCCCGAAGACGGGGAAGAAATTATTCAAAAAGTTAAATTTGCCGATGATGAAAATCTCTCTAAAGAAAATCGTTTATCGATAGAAACTTTAGAAAATTGGCTAGGTTATCTGTTAACCTCCCGCATCGAAAAACACTGGAAATCTCTGAAAGATGCGGGGATAAAAACTGTTGGCAACCAGTATCATTTAGGGGGGATTGAGTTAGGTAATGTCTGGATTGGAGTGCAACCACCTTTAGGAATTGCTGGGGATCCGATGCGGTTAATGTTTGAAAAAGATTTAACTCCTCACCCTCAGTATGCAGCCTTTTATCAGTGGTTACAAAAAGATTTTAAGACCGATGCGATCGTTCATTTTGGTATGCACGGAACTGTCGAATGGCTGCCCGGTTCACCCCTAGGAAATACCGGTTATTCTTGGTCAGATATTTTATTAGGAGATTTACCAAATTTATATATTTATGCCGCTAATAATCCTTCGGAATCTATCCTAGCTAAACGTCGCGGTTATGGGGTGTTAATTTCCCATAATGTGCCACCCTATGGACGAGCGGGATTATATAAAGAATTGATGATTTTACGAGATTTGATTGCCGAGTTTCGAGAAAATCCTGAGAAAAATTATGCTTTAAGAGATAGTATTCTCCAAAAGATTATTGATACAGGTATCTCTAAAGATTGTCCTTTTCTGGAAGCAGAAAAACAGGGAATAGAATTCACTTTAGAAAATGCCAAATTATTTAGTCGTTATGCACTAACTGATTATTTTGTCAAGGTGTATAATTACCTACAAATCGTCGAACAAAGACTATTTTCTTCTGGTTTACACACCCTCGGAACTGCTCCCAATCAGGAAGAATTAAAAGGTTATCTTGATGCTTATTTTACCGATTTATCTGAGCGAGAATTTAAGCAAATTCTCGCTGATGAAGCAACCAATGAAAAGCTAAAAGAAGGCATTGCTATTAAAAATTTATTAGGACAAAATAGCGAAGAGTTAACTAATCTTTTGCGGGGATTAAATGGGGAATATGTACCCCCAGCGCCGGGGGGTGATTTACTCCGGGATGGTGCGGGAGTTTTACCCACAGGACGTAATATACACGCTTTAGACCCCTACCGGATGCCTTCCCCCGCAGCCTACACCCGCGGACGAGAAATCGCCAAAAAACTGCTAGAACAAAACCTAACCGAAAAAGGAAAATATCCTGAAACTGTAGCGGTTTTACTCTGGGGATTAGATGTGATTAAAACTAAGGGTGAATCCTTGGGGATTCTCTTAGAATTAGTCGGTGCGGAACCGGTGAAAGAGGGAACAGGAAGAATTGTCAGGTATGAATTAAAACCTCTAGGGGAAATTGGACACCCGCGCATCGATATTCTGGCTAATTTATCGGGAATTTTTCGGGATACTTTTATCAATATTATCGAGTTATTGGATGATTTAATGCAGCGGGCAGCCGAGATAGAAGAATCGGAAAATGATAATTATATCCGTAAGCACTATTTAGCCTTAAAAAGTCAAGGAATTGACAATGCCAGCGCTCGTTTATTTTCCAATCCTGCTGGGGATTTTGGCTCTTTAGTTAATGACCAAGTAGTGGAGGGAAATTGGGACAATGACAACGAATTAGCGAAAACTTGGGAAAAGCGTAATGTTTTTAGTTATGGTCGTCAAGATAAGGGACAAGCGCGGCCAGAAGTGCTACAACAGTTATTAAAAACCAGTGAAAGTATTATCCAAGAAATTGACTCGGTAGAATACGGTTTAACCGATATTCAGGAATACTACGGCAACACGGGAGGATTAAAATTAGCCGCAGAAAAACAAAGCGGTCAACGGGTGATGACGAGTTTTGTCGAGAGTTTTTCTAATGATACCACTCCCCGCAAATTAGAGGAGGTTTTGCGCTTAGAATACCGCAGTAAATTACTCAATCCTAAATGGGCCAAGGCCATGGTTAATCAAGGTTCCGGTGGGGCCTACGAAATCTCCCAAAGAATGACCGCTTTAATTGGTTGGGGCGGTACGGCTAATTTTAGTGACGATTGGGTGTATGATCAGGCAGCCGATACCTACGCTTTTGATGCAGAAATGGCGGAAAAATTGCGTCAAGCTAATCCCGAAGCTTTCCGTAATATTGTCGGTAGAATGTTAGAAGCACAGGGCCGCGGTTTTTGGCAAGCAGACCCCGACAAATTAGAGAAATTACAGGAATTATATCAATTGACCGATGAAAAACTAGAAGGGGTTGCTTAGGGTCTGCTGAATAAATCTAAAAACCTTGTTGGATAATATCTTTAGGCTTTTTTGAAATCAAAAAGTGCCAGCGATTGGGGTGATTGGGAGGAAAATTAGGTAATTGACTCCCTGAAAATTGGTAAAACCCCACACCCCACACCCCACACCCCACACCCCACACCCCACTTCCCCCCCGATGTCGGGGGGGTTGGGGGGGCCACACCCCACACCCCACACCCCACACTCATGGCAACAGGGAATCCTTGTGATAATCTGATTTCCCTCCTGTTTTACTCAGCAGACGGATATTTTCAATCAGGATTGATTTTTCTAACGCTTTAGCCATATCGTATAAAGTCAAGGCTGCCACCGATACCGCAGTTAAAGCTTCCATTTCTACCCCTGTTTCCGATTTTGTCACCACTTCTGCCCGAATTTCGTAACCGGGTAACTCTGCTTTCGGGATAATCTGAACATTGATTTTTTGCAGGGGTAAGGGATGGCAAAGGGGAATTAAACAGGAAGTTTGTTTGGCCGCCATAATTCCCGCTAGTCTGGCCGTCCCTAAAACGTCACCTTTAGGCGCATTTCCCTGTTCTATGGCTTCAAAAGTCGTTTTTAGCATTCTCACTTGTCCTAGGGCGATAGCAGTGCGTTTAGTGGGCATTTTCTCCGATACATCCACCATCTGGGCCTGGCCTTGGCTGTCGAGATGAGATAATTTTTCTTTACCCTCTTGCGTCATTGAATGAACCTGTGCTATAGTAGTTTACTGTTGAGAAAAACAAGGGCTTGTAGCTTAGTGGATTAGAGCGTGTGGCTACGGACCACAAGGTCGGGAGTTCGAGTCTCTCCAAGCCCGTTAGATACAATGGCATATACTACAGGAATTAGGGTCCTATGGTTCCTAATTCCTTTGCTTTTTTACCCCATCTCCCCATCTTCCCACTTTCCTATACTTTTTAAACAGGATTTAGTATCATCAGCCAGTTTTGCTGGAGTATTTTTTACCCTCAAACAGTGAAAGAAACTAAACTTTTAGGATTGTATAATAAGCTGTTCGTAATTTAAATTGCTTGTTGAAACGAGGCAAAAGGCAAGAGGCAACCCCCCCACTCCCCCTGCTCCCCCCCACATCGGGGGGGTCGGGGAGGCTGGGGGGGGGAGGTTCGGCTAATCTAAGAATAAGCGGTTTAAATGCGTCTTAGCTTAGTCCTGGGTTTTCGTTATCCTAAAGTACGCAAATATACAGGCTTTGCTGTGGCTTAGTGACCAAAAATGTTGAATCTGTACATAAAACTTTATACACAAACTTAAATTGCAAAAGTGTTTTAGACAAACTCAATTATAAACAAAGTAATGCAATTGAGAATTTAATTTACTTTATCGTACTTTTAGCCCTGAAATATATAATGGCGATGATAGTTTAAAAAATCCAAATCCGGTAAAAAGCGATCGGGAACATTTAAAATTTTACCGCGATAGTTGATAAAATTTAGTTCTAACGTCTCGCTACCTTGATCCTGAGCTTTTTTTTCGATCTCATGGCCAATAATTAATCTTAAATCCTCGTCGAAACTAATTAAACCTCGATCGAAAGCAGTATCATGAGTACGAGCTAGGCACAGGCCATTATGAGGGTTTAAACGCTGTTCGGGAAATTGACTCCAGGGTAATATATGACTCGCTGTTAGTAACAGAGGAATGGGATTTCCTGTAATACAGCAACGATAGTTATATAGGGCTAAAATTGTCTTTCTGAAAAAGTTTTGTCCGATTCTAACTTTTCTGATTGCCTCGGTTTCTGTTTTGATCTTTTCCGAAAAATCAAGTCTGGTAAAATCCTCTTGCTGTTCCTTGATAACTCCTAAAAGAACTTGTAATTTTTCCTGACTTTATGGATTAAAAAAGTCTCTAACAAAATCTACTAATTCTGATAAGGGACTAATAAAATTCTGAGATTTTTGTCTGTTTAAATTTGTCTCTTTTTCATTATCTAATTTTTTTGCCAAAAATGCTTTATCAAAAAATTTTAACATTCCTCGTTGTTGAGGATTGTTAATTTCGTTGTAAAAATTAACTGTAACAAAACAGATAAGAGGAATTTCTGGAACATTATAGTTAATGCCGTATTTTTCCTTAATTTTAGAGCCATGATCATTAGCTATTTCTAACAAAAGTTTCCATTTATAGGTTTGTGCCGCTCTTTCTAGCAAAGAAGTTTTTAACGATAAAATTATACATTTAGGATAGGGTATTTCTTGATTATTACCATCACTTATCTTAGAAGAATTCTTATAAGAATAAATAATCAAATCACAATCTGGTTTTTGTTGTTCTCCATCACCTAATTTAATAGTGGATATATTTTCAAATCCTCGAACAGCAGATTTTTTATTAGTTATCCTATTTTTAACCCTGAAATATATGATAGCGATGATAGTTTAAAAAATCCAAATCCGGTGAGAAGCGATCGGGAACATTTAAAGTCTTACCGCGATAGTTGATAAAATTTAGTTCTAACGTCTCACTACCTTGATCCTTAGCCTTTTTTTCGATCTCATGGCCAATAATTAATCTCAAATCCTCATCGAAACTAATTAAACCTCGATCGAAAGCAGTATCATGAGTACGAGCTAGGCACAAGCCATTATGAGGGTTTAAACGCTGTTCCGGAAATTGACTCCAGGGTAATATATGACTAGCTGTTAGTAAGAGAGGAATGGGATTTCCTGTAATACAGCAACGATAGTTATATAAGGCTAAAATTGTCTTTCTAAAAAAGTTTTGTCCGATTCTAACTTTTCTGATTGCTTCGGTTTCTGTTTTGATCTTTTCCGAAAAATCAAGTATAGTAAAATCCTCTTGCTGCTCGTTGATAACTCCTAAAAGAACTTGTAATTTTTCCTCACTTTCTAGGGCTAATTCTGTCCAGTTATCCTCGAACTCCTGCCAGATTTGCCGATCAGCTTTACTGATACCTTTTAACCCCTGTACTCCTCGCAATTGATGCCTGGGATCGAGAGAACCAAAATTACATAATTTCATCACTAGGGCCGATGGTGTTCGCTGTAACTTTTGAGAGACTTCGATAATAACAGGATTATTGGTGTGGAATTGTCCATAGGGAAATTTATAGTATAAATTGAGAGCGATCAGCAGCTCATCCCTTGTCCATAAATTCTTAGTCATAACCCCTAAAAAATACCACCATCAGCCCTGAAATTACTGCTCAAACCAAATCGGGAAAAACTTCGCGCACTGCTGGATGAATTAACCGATGGTTGGCAACATTTAACCCCTTAGCGAGGGAAACATCTTGATCCAACGCTTTTACCCCATGGTCGGCTAATTTAATAACGTAGGGTAGGGTACTATTATTTAAAGCTTGAGTTGCCGTCCAGGGTACTGCTCCAGGCATATTAGGCACCCCATAATGTACTACTCCCGACTCCAGGTAAGTCGGTTGACTGTGGGAAGTGGCCCGCAGGGTTTCCACGCAGCCGCCTTGGTCCACTGCCACATCGACAATTACGGAACCAGGGTTCATTTTGGCGACTAAAGAGCGAGAAACTAGAGTTGGCGCTCGTTTTCCTAAGACTAGCACTGCCCCAATCAATAAATCGGCCCTAGGAACCACATCTTCTACTTGTGCTAGGCTACTATAAAGCAATTCTACCCTGGAACCGAATAAAGTCTCTAAATAGGCCAAGCGCTCGACGTTAACATCTAAAATAGTTACTTTTGCCCCCATACCGATGGCAATTCTGGCCGCTTCTGTACCCACCACACCACCGCCAAGGATAACCACTTGTCCAGGACTCACCCCGGGGAAACCCCCCAGTAAAACTCCCCTACCTCCCTGTTGTTTTTCCAGATAGCGGGCCCCAAATTGTACCGAAAGACGACCGGCAATAACACTCATGGGAGTTAAGAGAGGCAAGCGACCATCGGCAAGCTCGACCGTTTCGTAGGCGATCGCAGTTGTTCCCGACTCAATTAATGCTTCCGTTAAATAGCGCTCGGCCGCTAGGTGTAAATAGGTGAAAAGGAGAGCTTCCTTATTTAAAAAGCCGTATTCTGCCTTAAGCGGCTCTTTTACCTTGACAACTAGCGGTTTATCCCAAACTTCGGCCGCTTTTTCCACAATTTTGGCCCCAGCTTTTTGGTAATCCTCATCGCTGAATCCGGCACCCAATCCGGCGGCCGTTTCCACAAATACCCTGTGACCGCGATCATTGAGTACACGCACACTACTAGGACTCAAACCGACGCGAAACTCTTGATCTTTAATCTCTTTGGGAACACCTATTTCCATGGTTTGCTTCTGGGGGACTATTTCTAACTACTTTAGCCTGTTAGTCCTAGTCTGCGAGTTATCAAGCATACTATTTGGGAATTTTAGCGACTTTTTTGGTATTCTTCGAGCAAATCGATTAAATCTATCTGACATTTGCTGGGTAACAAATCCGCTAGAGAAACTTGCAGATGACCACCTCCGAGGGTGACTTTTATCTCCCGCAGGATAGACATGACTGCATTCTCGCTTAAACTGTCGTTTTCGAGCAAAGGGAAGACTTTTTCGGCAACGACGCTGTGTAAATGTGCCTCCCGAAGATAGAGATGCCATTTAGCCACGTCAATGTAGATATTGTCGCCGATTTGGGCCGCCAGATTTTCGATGTCCTGAGTTGTATTAGCCATGGGATGTTACCGAGTAGTTAGCGATCGCCGCTATATAAATCAAATGTCCCACCAATAGAATAGCCCAAATTCCCGTGAACAGATTTAACCAAGTCCAATCGGAAAATTTAATGATATGAAAAAACCACAACCCTGAATTAATCGCTAAAAAACCCGCCACATGAACAGCGAAATTCATGCGATCATCTAAACGTCGGAAAGCGGGATCGTTTTTGCGATCAGGTTGACGGGGCCAACGAGGAGGCATAAGCAGTGATCAGTTATCAATTATCAATTATCAGTGTACCGGTTTTTTTAGCTAAGTTAAGTTGCCAGAGTTCCTATCCTAACCAAGAAGTTAATTTTGTCCTCTTACTTATCTACTGGTGGCGATTTCCACTTCGGGTAAGATTTCTAAAGATAAACGGGTTCTGACAGTGCCAGAAAGACGTTTAAGCAGTTGTGGGCGTAAATCGCGCAGAATATAGATTAATTCGTCTCCCGTGCGCCATTCTTCTCTTTCTGTGACTACCTGTAGGGAATTATCGCGACGCAATAGTAGGGGCAGCAGTTCGCCATTTTCGATTAATTTAGTTAATCTGGTCTGTTGTTCGCTCAAATCATTGCCTTTAAAGATAGTTTTACCCAATTTAATCTGATTATCGTCTAAATACTGATTCCATTCCTTGACCGAAAAACTAGGGAGAAAAACCTGATTAACCTTATTTTTATCTGGGTTGGGGGTTCCCGCAAAGGCAGCCAACACCCGGGGGGGATGAAATTCCTCCCTAGCTCTTTGGGCTAAAACCAGATTAACCTCGCTATTATTAGTCAAAACCAGAAAAGTCCCCATGGATTCGATGCCGGCTTCTTGCAGTATTTTTGTATCAAGTCCGCTACTCTGCAGCACCGTCAAACCCTCTTCTTTTGCTTGCTGACAGGCTGCGGCATCCGTATCGATTAAAACCACGGTTTCCCCTTGTTCTTGGAATAAACAGCCGATTAAGCGACCTAGGGGATTACAACCGACGATTACTGCCCCTGTTGCCGCAGAAGAAGTGATTTTTAGCCCTTTTGCCACCCAACGCGCCGTTAATCCCTGAATAAAAACCGTCATTAAAATTGTTAAAAAGACTAAAGCTTTGATCGCTTCACCGCCATTAATACCGGCACGGGTGAGTAAAATGGCAAATAAAGAAGCTACGGAAGCAGAAACGATTCCCCTAGGGGCAACCCAAGCGATAAATAACTTATGTCGCCAATTTAGGTCACTTTTTAGGGTACACAAAGCCACACTCAGGGGACGCACCACCAGCATCAAGACTAACACCGTCAGGACGCTGCCCCAACCCAAAGCGATGACACTGGCGATCGAAAGATCCGCCGCTAGTAAAATAAACAGTACCGACACGCAAAGAGTGGTTAATTGACCCTTAAAACGCCTTAATAACCGCTCATCGGGAACTGCCGCCGCTTTTAGCACAATTCCCGCCATTACCACCGCCATTAACCCCGATTCACTGCGACTAAATTGCGATAAACCAAATAATCCCCAGACTCCCGCTAAAACCACGAGATTCTTTAACTCAAAAGTCAGAAAATTGCAAGTTTTTATAATAAAACTTAACAATCCGCCTCCAGCAATGCCGATCGCCGCCCCGATACCTAAACGCAGGGTTAAACCGGTGATAATTTCCATGGGGCGGGAATGACTATCAATAATCGTATTTAACACCACTACGGCTAAAATTGCGCCCACAGGGTCGATTAATACCCCTTCCCCTTCCAAAAGCGTCGCCACCCGTCGATCTACGGCTACTTGCTTCAGCAAAGGCCCGATCACCGTCGGACCAGTTACCACCACTAAAGAAGCGTAAAGAAATGCGATCGGCCAGGGAAATTCCCCCAACCAGTGGGCTGCCATACCGCCACCCATAAGAGTGATGGAAGTACCGAGGGTGACAAGATTGCGTAAACTGCCAGAAACTCGCCCTAATTCCCGTCCGCTTAAGCTTAAACCGCCTTCAAATAGGATAATCGCCACGGAGAGGGCAACAAGGACTTCTAAGCCAATTCCCAGACTTTGGGGCTGTAAAATTTCCCAACCATCGGACCCTAAAGCAATCCCAAAAATGAGCAGGAAGACAATACTGGGAACTTTCAGGTATTCGGCGATGACTTGGGCTGTAATCCCCGCCACCACAGTGATGACAATTTGCAGGGTAAGGGCGAAAGATGGATCCATGTTTAGCGATCGGTTATCGGCTATCGAGGCGGGTTATGGTTGGGGTTTAATCATTCTAATTATAGTTTTGATTCCCGCTTCGGCCTGGTCGGGAGGAAATAAGCATGATCCAGAAGACGGGTTTCTTTGAGAAACCCGTTTTCTAACTGATAAATCAAAAAGATTGGGATTGAATGGCCGTGATTACCACCGTATTGATAATATCGGGAACGGTACAACCGCGACTGAGATCATTGACGGGTTTTTTTAATCCCTGTAGGATTGGACCAATGGCTAAAGCTTTCGTTTCCCGCTGCACGGCTTTATAAGTATTATTACCTGTATTCAGGTCAGGAAAAATAAACACCGTTGCTTGGCCCGCCACCTCTGACCCCGGCATTTTTTGGGCGGCTACTTCCTTATCCACGGCCGCATCGTACTGAATTGGCCCTTCTAGCTTCAAATCGGGGCGTTTTTCCCTAGCGATTTTGGTCGCTTGTCGTACTTTTTCCACGTCTTCTCCCTGGCCCGATTGACCCGAAGAATAGGAAAGCAGGGCTATTTGCGGCTCAATTCCGAATTTTTGGGCGGTTTCTGCAGAAGATAGGGCGATTTCAGCTAATTCCTCGGCACTAGGGTCGGTATTCACCGCACAATCCCCATAAACCAAGACTCGATCCTCTAGACACATAAAAAAGACCGAGGAGACGATCGCACAATCGGGCTTAGTTTTGATAATCTGGAGTGCAGGCCTAATCGTGTGTTGAGTGGTATGCACTGCCCCCGATACCATACCATCGGCATCGCCCTGATACACCATTAAAGTGGCAAAATAGGAGACATCCTGTGCATAATCCCGGGCCATATCGAGATTCATTCCCTTGGCTTTTCTCGCTTCGTAGAGGGTCTGCACATAGCTTTCAAAATGGGGACTAGCCACGGGGTTAATAATTTGCAGGCGATCGAGATCGAGAGTGATACCATGTTTTTTAATCACCATTGCAATCTCGTCCGGTTGTCCCAAGAGGGTTAAATCGACGATATCCTGTTCGATTAAAACTGTGGCTGCCTGGAGGATGCGCGGTTCATTCCCCTCGGCCAAAACGATGTGACGTTTTTGCGCTTTGGCCTGTTGTACGAGATTATAGGTGAACATCTTCGGGGTAATCCCCTGGGTCCGCAAAGTGCGAATTTGCGCTTCTAGGCGATCGAGATTGATGTTACTGTGAAAAAGCTGCAGACTGAGGTTAATTTTATCGTAGTCCGTCGAGGTCAGGGTGGTTCGCACATCGTGGATGTGTTCGGCCGTGGTATAGGTATCGGTGGTGACGGAGAGAATCGGTAAGGGATCGGGCAAACCTTCAATTAAACGGGCGATCGAAGGATTGAGGTTATCACCTGCTGTTAAGACTATACCGGCTAATTGGGGATAATTGGCCGACTGGTGGGCCTGTAACATCCCGATAATCACATCGCCACGATCCCAAGGAGTGATAATTAAACTATCTTCTTTTATCCGCTCTAGGGCATTTTGCATCTGCATGGCCACCACCAGAAAGTTACTGGCTAAACTATCTAATCTGTGCTGTCCGTAGAGAACTTTTGCCTGTAATTGTTGGGCGATTTCTGCCACTCGCGGGCTGCTAAGTTTGGCATTGTGGGGAATCACTCCTAGGGCATATTCTTGGGGGGGAAAAATTTTAGTGAGGGTTTTCCGTAATTCCTCTATTTTTTCCTCTTCAGCTTGATTGATAATAATCCCAATCACCTTACAACCTTTATCTTGGTAGGTGTCGCAGGAAATCAGTATCGGACTAAGGGCATCTTCGATACTGCGATGGTAGGCATTACCTAATATTAAGATGGGATGGCCGAGATTTTTGGCGATTTCTGTATTTAGTTCAAATTCAAAGGCGGAATTTTCTTGCAGATAATCGGAACCTTCACAGAGGATAAAATCATATTTATTTTCTAAGTTTTTAAACTTTTTGATAATTTTTTCGATGATTTCATCAAATTTTTGTTGTACCAACAAATCCTTAACTTCGTCGTAACATAAACCAAATGCCTCTTCGTAGGTTTGTTCTAATTTAAAATAATTGAGGATTAAGTCAATGTCTTCATCCCGATGACCTTGGGAACAGTCGAGAACAATTGGCTGGAAAAAAGCAACTTTATTAGTTTTGCGGAGAATTAAGTCGATAATTCCTAAAGCTACTAACGCTCTACCGCTTCCCGTTGCCGTCGTGCTGATATATAAAGAGTTAGTCATAGGTAGAGAAGAATAATAACGAATAACGAGGGTGGGATTTAATTCACTCACCCCAACCTTGAGGTGGGTAATAAGGGGGTTTTTATCCCCCCTTAATCCCCCCTTAATAAGGGGGTTTTTATCCCCCCTTAATCCCCCCTTAATAAGGGGGTTTTTATCCCCCCTTAATCCCCCCTTAATAAGGGGGGCAGCGATTAAGTTGTCTATAAGGGTGTGAATTGTTGGGAAATTTTCAGGTAAACTATCTTTAGTTGTTGGCTAGTCCAGAGATTTTTGTCACAGAGCGATCGCTGTTTGAATATCTACTAGGGAGTGATGGACTATACCTTGTAATCTAGCAGTTATTTTGTCCGATTGCAGTTCACTGGTAACATTTTTTCCATGAACTTGATTTAATTTCCTCAGACTAAAATAAAAACTCCAGAAAATCCTATCACTGGCTTTCCAGCTAGGGCTTGATTTTTCACAAAGATTTAAGCTTATCTCCCTCCGATTGCCATTAAATCTTAACTGGAAGGTATTACCCCAGATTGTTGAAACCATTGGCTAATTCCAGCGGCTAAAACTTGCGCTAATTGTTTTTGTGCCTGAGTATCGGTAATCCATTCAAATTCTTGAGGATTACTCATAAATCCTAACTCTAATAACAATGAAGGACTACTATAGGGACGAGTTAAAGCTAAATTATTCCAAAATACTCCATAGGAAGGACGGTTAAGATTTTTGGTTAAATAATCGTGGAGAAAAACCGATAAATCCGCTGCCTGGGGATGATACCAAAATATGCCAATTCCTTTGGTATTTAAGGCATCTCCATCATCGGGTAAAGCATTATAGTGAACCGATAGTGCTAGGGTTGGTTGCAGATTATTAATCATCTCCACTCGTGCTGGTAGGGATAGATCAATGTCCGTTTCTCTGGTTAAATAAACTGTTGCCCCCAATTTTTCTAACTCCCGTTTAATTAATTTAGACATAAGCAAATTAATCTCTTTTTCCGTGTAACCCGTCGGACCGACAGCACCAGTTTCTTTACCTCCGTGTCCAGGATCTAATAAAATAACTTTGCCCTGTAAATTAGCACTTTTTTCTGGGGGATGACGCAGGGTTAAGATTAAATTTGTGCCTTGGTAACGAAGACTATAACCCCACTGTTGTTTTTGGTTCAGATTAAAAGTGTATTCTATCGTGGTCGGGTTAATTTGTCGCCAATCTAAACGTCTGACCAAAGGATTATCCACTAGAAAAATTGTATCGGTTTGGGCAATAGTATTATAAAGGGTCAAAATAAATTTATCATCCTCTTGTCTCACGGCGATGGGTACAGGATGGGAGAGAGGAAAAATAATTTCCGTTGCTTGATTGATACTGCGAGAAGAGAGACCACGAATATTAGCATTATCTAGGACTTCATTAACTATTAAACGGGTTTCTCGCTCTAAAATCCAACCACCATAATCTAACCGTAACCAATCCCCTTCTTTCCCAGTGACTCTCGCTTTCGTGCCTTGGGGTAAAGGAGTTAAACGGGAATAATCACTACCCGGCCCCGTGCGCGCTACCCCTTCCGCAGCTATAATTTCAATCACTGGTAAATTTTGATCGCTAATAATGTTAATTTCTCCTTGACCTTGTTGACTAATCGATCGATTATTTAATTGTGCTGTAAAAATAGGTTTTCCTAAGTTAGCCTCTTGTTGAAACTGCTGACAACCTCGATAGTAACCAGTTTTATCCTCGGAATTCGCTTGATTAAGATTAGTTAAAACTGCGGCATTACTAGGCAGTTTTGTGGTTTGAGTTTGGGGTAAAAGAGGCAGAATTTTATCTCCTAACTGCACAGAAACCTGAGCTTGGGGAGTGGCAATCGCACTAAAACAAATCCATTCCCCCACTAACCTCGTCTTATGGACAGAAGGACTGAGAGAGTTATCAGCAAAAGCTAAGTCTTGGGGAATAACTGCTTGAGTATCTCGACGAATTATTTGACGATTAATAGTTTGGTTTTGATAGCGAATAGTGAAATTATTTTCGCCAACTTGTAGGGGAAAACTAGGGGCAAAATATCCTTTAGCACTGCGTTGAATCGGTTGATTATTGAGCAAAACTTGACCCGATGGAGGAGCAGAACCAATAAAAAAGATTCTAGCGGCCGTGGTTTGATGATTATCGGGGGGATAAACAATCATCAATGAGGTAGATTTGGCGCTGATACTCTGATAAAAACCGATTAATAGCACTAAACCTAAACCGATTAAGATATTTTGCCCAAAAGTTCTCACCTTTAACCAGAATCGCCCCATATTATCCCCCTCTTAGCTGACAAATATTATCCTAAAACAAATTCTGGAGGTTTGTTGTTCGTCTTCTCAGCTGTACTACATTTAAACTGATTAAAAAATTAGTACAAATGATCTAAATTCTTCTCCCTTCTCCCTGCTTATAGACAGTCTTGGGGTGCTGAAGTTGGGTTTCATGCTTAGACCCAACCTACGTTCTTTTAAAACAGGATTTAGTATTACTCCTCAAAGGCTGCTTTTTGCTGACGGACTAAATCGACACCGCGGGAAGTCCCCAGACGGGTGGCCCCGGCCTGGATAAGAGCGAGTGCTTGTTCTAGGGTGCGAATTCCGCCGGATGCTTTAATTCCTACCCGGCCTTTGCTAATTTCCTTGAGAAACTTCACATCGCTAACCGTTGCTCCTCCAAACCAGCCAGTACTGGTTTTTAGATAACTCACTCCTGCATCCATGCAAATTTCCGCCGCTAAACGTTTCTCGGTGTCCGTCAGTTGCGAGGTTTCCAGAATCGCTTTTACCGTCTGGCCGGTTTCCTGACAAATACTAGCAATTTCTTGGAATAATTCCTCGGATTTCCCATCTTTTAGCCAACCGAGATTAATAACCACATCTAACTCCTTAGCACCATTATCTACGGCTTCTAAAGCCTCATAACGTTTAACTGCGGAGGTAGTGGCCCCTGCGGGAAAACCAATCACGGTAGAAACTAAAGTTTTTTTGCCGTGGAGTAACTGCACAGCTTGCTTAACGGCAGCGGGATAAACGCAGACGGTGGGAAAACGATATTGATCAGCCTGTTGACAGTAAGCCTCTAATTGTTCACTGGTGGCGGTGGGGATGAGGAGAGAATGGTCGATATATTGTGCTAAATCTAGATCAGAATCGGTGATAGCCATTATCTACGCCTCAATATAGTCAATCGATCGCTATTTTCTCATTTTATGGAAGTCGCACAGCAAAGTCATGTCTCGCTAACCTAGAAATTCCGAGACCAGCAAAAATCCAGTAACCTAGGAAGAAACCGTCACAAGTGAAGACTAGGAGAAAATAGACCTATGTTAGAAGCGTATCATCAGCACGTTGCCGACCGAGCGAAATTAGGTATCCCTCCCCTTCCCCTCAACGCTCAACAAACGGCGGAATTATGCGAAATGCTCAAAAATCCGTCCGAAGAACTCAAGGGAGAATTGCTGACCCTGCTGCGTGACCGTGTTCCCCCCGGAGTTGATGAAGCGGCCTACGTTAAAGCGGGATTTTTAACAGGAATTGCCAAAGGTGAAATAAAATCTAACGTTATCTCCCCCCAGGGTGCGGTTAGCTTACTGGGAACCATGGTCGGTGGTTATAACGTTCATTCTCTGATTGAACTGCTGAAATCCAGAGATATTAATATCGCCGCCGCTGCTGCCAGTGCTTTAAGTAAAACCCTGCTGGTATTCGACGCATTTAACGAGGTTTTGGAATTATCCGACACCAATCCCTATGCTAAACAGGTTATCGATGCTTGGGCCAATGGCGCTTGGTTTATCGCTAAACCGAAACTTGCTAAAGAAATTACCGTCACCGTCTTCAAAGTACCGGGAGAAACCAATACAGATGATCTATCTCCCGCTCCCCATGCCACCACCCGGCCCGATATTCCCCTCCATGCTTTGGTAATGTTAGAAAACCGTCAACCCGGGTCCTTAGAAACCATTGCCGAATTGAAAAAATTGGGCCATCCGGTCGCCTATGTGGGGGATGTGGTTGGGACTGGTTCCAGCCGAAAATCGGCGATTAACTCGGTTCTCTGGCATATTGGCGATGACATTCCCTTTGTACCTAATAAACGTGCTGGTGGCTATATTTTAGGCGGTAAAATCGCTCCTATCTTCTTTAATACGGCCGAGGATTCCGGCGCTTTACCGATTGAATGCGATGTTAGCCAAATGAACACGGGGGATGTGATTAAAATTTATCCCTACGAAGGCAAAATCACCAACGAAGCGGGCGCAACTATTAGCACTTTTAGCCTCAAACCTGAGACAATTCTGGATGAAGTGCGGGCCGGCGGTCGTATTCCCCTATTAATCGGTCGCAGTCTCACCGATAAAACCCGTCACGCCTTGGGACTTGAGGCGAGTACCCTATTTACTCGTCCAACTATGCCTAATGACACGGGTAAAGGTTACACCCTAGCACAAAAAATGGTCGGCAAAGCTTGCGGTTTACCCGGAGTGCGGCCGGGTACTTCCTGTGACCCGATTATGACTACGGTAGGGTCTCAGGATACCACCGGTCCGATGACCAGAGACGAGTTAAAAGAGTTAGCCTGTTTAGGTTTTAGTGCCGATTTAGTCATGCAGAGTTTCTGTCACACGGCAGCTTATCCCAAACCGGTTGATATTCAAACTCATCACCAATTACCGGACTTTTTCTCTACCCGGGGTGGGGTCGCTTTACGTCCGGGAGATGGCATTATTCACTCCTGGTTAAATCGGATGTTATTGCCGGATACGGTGGGGACTGGAGGCGATTCTCATACTCGTTTTCCTTTGGGAATTTCCTTTCCTGCGGGGTCGGGTTTAGTGGCATTTGCCGCCGCTTTGGGAGTAATGCCTTTGGATATGCCGGAATCGGTTTTAGTGCGTTTTACGGGGGAATTACAACCCGGTGTGACTCTGCGGGATATTGTTAATGCCATTCCCTACGTCGCCATCCAAGAAGGCAAATTAACCGTGGAAAAACAGAACAAAAAAAATGTTTTTAACGGTCGGATTATGGAGATGGAAGGGCTGCCGGATTTGAAATTAGAACAGGCTTTTGAGTTAACCGATGCCACGGCGGAACGTTCCTGTGCTGGTTGTACGATTAAGTTAAGTACCGAGACAGTGGCGGAATATTTACGCTCTAATGTGGCTCTGTTAAAAAATATGGCGGCCCGGGGTTATAGTGATGCCAAAACTATCCTACGTCGGGTCGCAAAAATGGAACAATGGTTAGCTAATCCTGTGCTGATGGAGGCGGATAAGGATGCCGAATATGCGGATATTATCACTGTCAACTTAAACGAGATTAAAGAACCAATTGTTGCCGCACCCAATGACCCCGATAATATCAAGTTAATGTCGGAATGCGCTGGGGATAAAATTGATGAGGTGTTCATCGGTTCTTGTATGACTAATATTGGTCATTATCGCGCCGCCGCTAAGATATTAGAAGGAGCAGGAGTTGCTAAGGCTAAACTGTGGATTTGTCCCCCCACCCGCATGGATGAAAAACAATTGCGCGATGAGGGAATGTATGGCATTTTTGCCGCTTCTGGGGCCCGTACTGAGATGCCTGGATGTTCCCTTTGTATGGGTAATCAAGCGCGGGTTGAAGACAGAGCGACGGTATTTTCTACCTCGACTCGTAACTTCAATAATCGCATGGGAAAAGATGCGCGAGTCTATCTCGGTTCCGCTGAATTAGCGGCGGTTTGTGCGCTGCTAGGACGCATTCCCACCGTCGAGGAATACCTGGCAATTGTCACCGAGAAAATTAATCCTTTTGCCAGCGATTTATACCGCTATTTGAACTTTAATGAAATCGCTGGTTTTGAGGATGAAGGACGGGTAATTCCCCTAGAAGATTTACCTAAGATTGAGGATATCTTAGGTATTCCTTCTGGTGTTTTGAGTTAGTTGACCGGTTATGGGTCATTTCGATCGAGGCGAAAGATTTCTTTTGATTTCGATCAAGATGACCCCTCTAACGATCGAATTTTCGACAATTATAGGATTTTTTTCGATATACGGAATGACAACTCGATAAAATAAAAATATGAAATTCGAGTGGGATCGACAAAAGAACCGAGCGAATATCATCAAGCACGATCTAGACTTCGCGGACGCGCAGCGGATATTTGAACATCCCATTCGAGTTTCCCTTGACGAACGAGAAAATTATGGCGAAGATCGATTGATAGGAATCGGTACGCTCGATGGCCGAGTGGTAGTTGTCGTTTTTACAGAACCGAGTAGAGATACAATTCGTATTATTTCACTTCGTAAAGCTTTACCCTATGAACGAAAACGATATGAACAATACCTCCGAGACGAATTGGGAGAAAGTTGACGCTCTTACGGAAGAGGAAATCGACACATCCGATATTCCGCCCTTAACCGAGGAGTTTTTTAGTAAATCGCGGTGGTGGAAACCTGTAGAGAAAGTAAATGTTCTTGTTCAAGTAGATCCCGAAACCCTAGCTTGGTTTCAATCACAGGGCGAGGATTGTGAACAAAAAATGTCCGCCGCTTTACGGATTTATGCGGAGGCTCACAAAGTATAGTCAAGTTTAGTTCGGGTACAAGCCACACAATAAAAAAGTTCGCTATCATTTTGAGCGGGATGAAAAGCCACACAATCTCATTTACCAATAAATCGCCTTAAATGAAATGATAAAAGTGAGTACGAAAAATTATGATTATAGATGTACCGACTGGAGATGATTTTAAATCCGCTGGCATTGATTTTTTAAATCTGGCTTGGGATACGCTGATAAGTTTATCTACAAAACTTAAGGATGCGGAATATTTTTATACAAAACTTAAGGATGCGGAATATTTTTATAATGTGTATTATAGCGATGAGAATGAAGAAGTAATCGATCAATTGTCATCTGAGCAATATTGGAAACAAGCACAACGTCCATTGAGTACAGCCCTTTCCCTTATTCAACAAGGAACCGAATTTCTCTTAAAAGGTCATATTGCTACAGTTAGCCCGTATTTACTAATTTCAGGAGATCCGAGTAATTATCCCAGTAAATCTCATGAGCGTAATATCCGTTTTAGTGAATTTAAAACAATTGATGCACAGGATTTAGTCAAAGTTTATAATACCGTATCGACTGATCGATTACCAGATAACTTTCGACAAAGATTTGAAGATTTGAGAAGCAAGCGAAATATAATTATGCACACTGTAGATCCTGAATTATATATAAAAACTAAAGAGCTGTTTGTTGAAATTCTAGAAATTTGTCATTATTTGATAGAGCCAAACTCGTGGATAAAAATTCGAGGACAATTCATTCAAAATGAACCTGAATCTGTTCTATATAGCCCTGAAACCAGAGAATTATATAATTTGCTGGCTTTAGAAATAAACCTTGTAATTGATTTATTAACACCTTCAGAAAATAATAAATATTTTAATTTTAATAAAAAAACAAGACGTTATTTATGTCCTAGTTGTTATAGTGGTTTTAGGGAAGATTACGAAGACGAACAGATTCCAAGATTAGCTCAACTAATACCTAATGAACCAACTAGCAACACTATTTATTGCCTTGTATGTAATGAATCTTATGAAGTATTGCGGGAAGATTGCACAGCTGAAGATTGTCTGGGTAATGTCATAGATCCTGATGATGGTACATGTCTTACCTGTGGTTCGGACAATTTTCGAGATTAATTGTTGAAATTGTAATAAATATCTTGTATGTATTAATTTCTTTATTTTTTTAATCGGACAAGAAATTTATGAAAAGTTTTTCGCTCAAGCTGCCATACAAATAATCTTGCAAAAGTATCAAATTTTATTGTTAATTGTTAACACTAATCAGGAGGAATCGTCCAATGGATAAACTAAATTATTATCAAAACATAATCAAGAAAATTCTCACAGAATATGCAGGAATTTTCTCACAAGTACCCGATCAAGACATAGAAGAAATATTGATGTTTGACGATAATAGAAGCCAATATCTTTGGTTTAATATTGGCTGGAAAAATGGCAAATAAATAAAGCTATTTCCGTTTATCTTCGTCTAAAAAATGACAAAATGGAAGAAGATGAGACAGAAGCAGGTATCGCCACGGAATTAATGCGCTTAGGAATTTCCAGCAGTGAGATAGTTTTAGCTTTTCAACCTCCCGAAGTGCGACAGTTTACTGAATTTGCGATCACCTAAAAATTATTCTTTACTTTCTCGTCAGATGAGGAGTCGCTAAAATCGATTATTTAAATATACTTGTTTCTAGGTCATTTCTGCCAGTTCATCCTTGACTCGCCAGTTCAAGGGTTAGATATTTTCTGAGCAAAAGTGCTATAATGTAATTCTAGGAGTCAAAACAATCGGCTCTTCGTTACCCTTTATGCTAAATCAACAGACAAGATGCCAAGACAACATACTTCTAACCCAAAAATTCCGAAAGTTTCTAAAGCCATAGGCTCTCCGTTTTATTAGTTTAAGT